>DASPZW010000484.1:0-21625 GCA_035636055.1 Actinomycetota bacterium | reverse complement strand
GCCGGTTTGGACTTCGAGCAGGAGATCGGCACCGACACCAGGGGCCGGCTGACCCTGCTGTCGTCCGCCGCTCTCCTCAACCTGGGCCTCTTCGCCTGGATCGTGCGGACGCCGCTGGCCGAAGCCGCCGGGGGCCCCAATTCGGGGTTCTGGATCATCGCCGCCGAGGCGTGCCTTGCTGCGCTGTTCATCGGCTCCCTGGAGAGTGTGCTGTTCTACCTCATACCCCTGCGATTCCTCGAAGGCAGGAAGCTGACCGCATGGAGCCGGGCGGCATGGGCGATCATCTTCGGGATCGCCGCGCTGGCCTTCGTGGAGATCCTGCTCCAGCCCGCGAGCGGCTACTTTGCCACCGCGACGGCCTCGGCACAGGTGATCACGGCCGCGGCGCTCTTCATCGGCTTCGGCGTGTTCTCCGTCGCGTTCTGGGCCTACTTCCGCTTCCGTCCCGCGGCATGGCGCCTTCGAGCCAACATAGCTTCAGCGCCAGGCGCTAACATCGCGGGGTCCCCCCAACGACGAAACGAGAGATCGAGCTGACAGCCATGCCCGACACCGCCACCTCCCTGACGACCCCAACCTCCAACAGGGCCCTCCTCACCTGGGTTGACGAGATCGCCGCCCTGACGACACCCGAGCGCGTGCACTGGTGCGACGGGTCGGCCGAGGAGTACGAGAGCCTCTGCCGCCTCCTGGTCGATGCCGGCACCTTCACCCGCCTCTCGGACGCCAAGCGGCCCAACAGCTACTGGGCCGCCTCGGACCCCGGGGACGTGGCGAGGGTCGAGGACCGAACCTTCATCTGCTCGAAGTCGCAGGAGGAGGCCGGGCCGACGAACAACTGGCGGGATCCCCACGAGATGCGGGAGACCCTGACGGGCCTGTTCACGGGATCGATGAAGGGCCGGACGATGTACGTCGTCCCCTTCTCGATGGGGCCGCTGGGCTCGTCGATCGCCCACATCGGCGTGGAGATCACCGACTCGCCCTACGTCGCGGTCAGCATGCGGATCATGACCCGGATGGGGGCCAAGGCGCTCGACGTCCTGGACGCCCTTGGGCCCGACGGGGAGTTCGTCCCCTGCCTGCACTCGGTCGGTGCGCCCCTGGAGCCCGGCCAGGCAGATTCAACGTGGCCCTGCAACCCCGAGAACAAGTACATCGTGCACTTCCCCGATACCCGGGAGATCTGGTCGTACGGCTCTGGGTACGGGGGCAATGCCCTGCTCGGCAAGAAGTGCTTCGCGCTCAGGATCGCCTCGGTGATGGCTCGGGACGACGGGTGGCTCGCCGAGCACATGCTCATCGTCAAGGTGACCTCGCCCGAGGGGGAGGTCAACTACATCACCGGCGCCTTCCCGTCGGCCTGCGGCAAGACGAACCTGGCCATGCTGGTGCCGACGCTGCCGGGCTGGAAGGTGGAATGCCTCGGCGACGACATCTGCTGGATGAAGTTCGGCCCCGACGGGCGCCTCTGGGCGATCAACCCCGAAGCCGGGTTCTTCGGCGTGGCACCCGGTACATCCGACGAAACGAACTACAACGCCATGCGGACCCTGGAGCGCAACAGCCTGTACACCAACACCGCGCTCACCGCCGATGGCGATGTCTGGTGGGAGGGCATGAACCGCGAGCCGCCGGCGGGCCTCACGAGCTGGCGGCGCCAGGCGTGGACACCCGATGCAGGAACGCCCGCCGCGCACCCCAACGCCCGGTTCACTGCGCCGGCCGCCCAGTGCCCGGTGATCGCCCCCGAGTGGGAGGACCCCAAGGGCGTCCCGATCTCCGCGATCCTGTTCGGGGGCCGCCGGGCGTCGGTCGTGCCCCTCGTCACCGAGGCCCGGGACTGGACCCACGGCGTTTTCCTGGGTTCGATCATGGCGTCGGAGACCACCGCCGCTGCTGCCGGGGCGGTCGGTAAGGTCCGGCGTGACCCCTTCGCCATGCTGCCGTTCTGCGGCTACAACATGGGCGACTACCTGGGGCACTGGCTCGAGGTCGGCGCCGAGGCGGAGCCGGGCAAGCTGCCGAAGGTCTACTTCGTCAACTGGTTCCGCAAGGGTCCCGACGGCCGGTTCCTGTGGCCGGGGTACGGCGAGAACAGCCGGGTCATCGCTTGGATCTGCGAACGCGTCGCCGGGAGGGCGGAAGCCGCCAACACTCCGATCGGGCTCGTGCCGCCGGCAACGGCCCTCGACCTCGAGGGGCTCGACGTGCCCGAGGAGGACCTCGCCACGCTCCTGTTGGTGGACGCCGCCGAGTGGCGCTCGGAGATCCCCTCGATCGAGGAGCACTACGCCATGCTGGGCGATCGCCTCCCGGGCGTCCTCCGCGAGCAGCTCGCCGATCTGGAGCAGCGCCTCGGGTAAGCGATCCAGTTGGAGCGCCCTGGTCGCCGGCGCGCTCGTCTTCTCCGCCGCGCTCGGCGCCTATGCCGTGGCGGCGGTCCACGATCCCCGTCACCTCTGGAGCATGATCGACCTCCAGGTCTACCGGTGGGGCGGGGAGATGGCCCGGCAACATCGCAACGTCTACGACCTGAAGTTCGAGGGCTTCCTCTCCTTCACGTACACGCCCCTGGCGGTGATGGCCTTCGAAGCGATGTCGCACCTCAGCCTGGGCGCGCTGCGTTTCGTGATGACCGGCGCCAGCATCGGGGCGCTCGCCGGTGCGCTCTGGGTGGCGTGGGGCCTGGCCGGGGTCACGAGCCTGCCCACCCGGGCCGGATTGGCGCTCGGCTCCTCGGGCGTCGCACTCGGGCTGGAGCCGGTCGCGCAGACCCTCGGGTTCGGCCAGATCAACCTCCTGCTGCTGTTCCTCATCCTCGTCGACCTCGCCCTTCCCGACCGTCGCCGGTGGAAGGGCGCAGGCGTCGGGATTGCCGCCGCCATCAAGCTCACCCCGGCGATCTTCATCGCCTACCTGGCGTTGACCCGCCGCTTCCGGGCCGCCGCCGCTGCCTGCGGCACACTCGCGGCGGGCGTGGGCCTCGGTTTCCTCGCTCTACCCGGGCCGTCACGGCGATTCTGGCTCGGTGGCCTGTTCCTCAACTCCGAGCGCGTCGGCGGGGTCGCGTACGCGGGGAACCAGTCGATGAACGGCGTCCTCGTCCGCCTCCTCGGCGGGGTGACGGCGGCCCGGCCCGCCTGGTTCGTTGCCGCCGCGTTCGTCGGCGGTGCCGGCCTGGCACTGTCGGCCCGAGCCAGCCGGCGCGGCGAGGAGCTGCTCGGCATCACGACCTGTGGCCTGACCGCCCTGCTGGTCTCGCCGATCTCCTGGTCCCACCACTGGGTGTGGATCGTGCTCCTGGTGCCCTGCGCCACCGGCCTCCTGCGGCGAAGCCGCTGGGTGACCGGATGGCCGGCGATCGCCGTCCTCGTGGCGGCATTCCTCGCTGCGTTCCTCGCCGGACCCGTCCGCCTCATCTGGCGACCGCCCAACACGGGGAACATCGAGTACGGCTGGCACGGCGGCCAGCTCCTGGCCGGCAACCTCTACGTGGTGCTCGGACTCCTCCTGCTGGGGCTGGCGGCCCTGTACCTGGCCACCGGGGAGAAGGGAGGAGCGAGCCGGGTGGGTGCCGCCCGTTCCTCGCAGGCAGCGGACCCGGCGGGAGCCAACCAGGGTCTGGACTTCCCTCACGTACCGCCCTATCCTCTCAGGATCGGCCAAAAGGGACCCTTCCCGGTTGTCCGGGACGGCCGGCAGTCGCAGGAGGGACTTGAGCACCAGGGATAGCGCAGGGCTGCACTCGTCGGGGGGGATGTGGAGGCCTTGAGAATGCCTGCCTCATCGGGCGGCAACTGCCGGATGCGCCGGGGGCACAAGCACGGACGGTGGCTGGCGTCCTGGCTTGCCGTCGGGACCCTGACGCTCAGCCTGGTCGTCCTGGTCGGCGGCGCCCGCGGGGATCCACCCGGCCCGTCGGCTGGCCTCAGTCCTCACGCCCAGTTCCTCGGGGACGCCGCCGGGGGTGTCTTCACCTTCACCGTCACCACCCCGGCAACCGGGCCGGGGGTCGGCTTCGTCGTGATCGACCGTCCGTCCACGCTCTGGACCGTGGTGGACTGTCCGCGAGCCCCAGCGGGTTGGACGGCCCAGCGGGATCCGGCGTGGTGCCGCTACGAGAACCCCGGCGCGACGTCGGGCGCCCTCCCGCCCGCAACGAGCTCCTCGGACTTCCAGCTCACCGCGGCGTCCGGCGTGGCCACCACCGACCAGTCGGGCACCTTCCAGGTGACCGTTGGGGAGCAGACGGCGCCCGACGACAATGACGACAACCTCACCCCGGCAACTGCGGCCCCCCCGGGAGCACTCGATGTCACGGCGTTCTCTTTCCAGGTGCTCGACGTCGTGGTGTCGTCCGTCCCCGCCGCTCCCGGCGCGCCGTGCCCGCCGGCGAGCAGGACCGCTACCGCAGGAGCCGGCAAGGTCCTCGTCGTCTGCGGCAGGAACCGTACGAGCCAGACCCTCGTGCCGGCCCCGGGCTTCTCCTCCCTGGGAGGCACGTTTCTCCAGGGCCCTGGCCAGGGCCCGGGCACCTTCAGCTCCGGCCCGATCCCGGCGGGCACCGCGAACGTGGTCCTGGGCAGCTGGACCGGCGCGCGGACCGTAGCGAGCGGCCAGGGCAAGACCCTCGTGGCTTCCGTCGGCTCGTCGGCGACGCAGACCTCCCCGCCGGTGACGCTGACCGGGTACGTGGCCGTGGCCGCCCCCGCCCCGGTGCCGGCGCCCGCGCGCCCGGTGGCCAATCCGCAGCACGTCACCACCAGGGAAGGCTCCCCGGTTGCCGTCGTGCCCACCGGCTCGGGCGGGGACGGTGGCCTGCTGACGGTCGCCATCGCAACCGCGCCGGTGCACGGCACGCTCAGCGGCTTCGCCGCCAATCTCGCGTACACGCCGGCCCCGGACTACGTCGGAGAGGACAGCTTCACCTTCACCGTGAGCAGCGGGGCGACAACCTCCGCACCCGCCACGATTGGCATAACCGTTGAACCGGTCAACCATGCACCCAGCTTCGTACGGGGCCGGGATCTGGCAGTCGTGGCGACGGCCGGACCTCAGCGGTTCGTGGGGTGGGCGACGCGCATCTCGGCGGGCCCGGCCAACGAGTCATCCCAGGCCCTCAGGTTCAAGGTGACCGGCAACACCAACCAGCGCCTGACCAGCCAAGCGCCCGCCGTCTCGCCGTCGGGGGATCTGACGTTCACCCCGAATGCGGATTCGAGTGGCGCTGCGAAGATCACCCTCGTCCTGGTTGACAACGGGGGGAGAAGCAACGGCGGTGTCGACACCAGCCCGCCGCAGACGTTCACCATCTCGGTAGCCCGCCCGGTGCTGCCGGTAGTCGACGCGCAGGCAGTGACCACCGACGAGGACTCCCCCTCGACGGTCGTCCTGACTGCCCACGACCCCGGCAGCGGCGTCGTGAGCTTTTCCGCACTCGCAGGCCCGGGTCATGGGTCGCTCGGCACGATCGGGCCGGTGAGCTGCGCGGGCCAGCCGAGGACGTGCATCGCCGGCGTCACCTACACGCCCGATGCGGGGTACTCGGGATCGGACAGCTTCACGTACGCGGTGGGCGACCGGCAGCAGACCTCCGCCGCCGCGGTGGTGAACATCGACGTCAAACCCCGCCCGGTGCCACCGGCCCCGCGGAAGGGCCCGACGCTGAGCGCGCTCTCGCCGGCGAAGGATCCGTCGGGTCCGCCCGGCGTTGGGCTCGAGCTGATCGGCTCGGGCTACGGTTGCCAGTCCGTCTACTTCTTCTTCGACGGCAGCCGCATCGGTGTGGCACACCCCGACAAGGCGGGGCGGGTCCGGGTGACCGGCCTGGAGGTCCCCGGCGACATCGGGCTCGGGCGCCACGTCGTGGAGACGTCGTGCCGGGTGTCGGGCAAGCCCGTGCAGGTCGTCACGTCCTTCGACGTGACCAGGGCATCCCTGCACCGGTCGGTCGTCATGACGTCGTTGCCCAAGCCGAGCGACGTCGACCTCAAGCCAAAGTCGCTTGCGGCGAGCATGTTCGGGTCCATCGTCCTGATCCTGCTCGTGGCAGTCCCCGGTGGGCTGCTCGACACCACCCTGGACGAGCACTACCTCGAGATCCGGGGGTGGTTCGGTTTCCTCCCCAAGCCCCGGGCGACTCCCCGCACGTCCTCGCCGGGACTCCGCCTGCTGGGGCTCATCGGATTCCTCGCTGCCGGGGGCGTCGCCGGCGCCCTGCTCGACCCCGGCTTCGGTCTGAACCGCTCGACGCTGGCCCTTGCCCTCGGCCTGTGTGCGAGCCTCGGCGTGGTGTTCCTGGGGTTCCAGCTGCCGAACGTCGCCTACATGCGGCGCCGCAACCGGGAGTGGGGGTCGATCGTCCTGCGGCCCGGCGCGCTCGTGCTCACCGCCGTCCTGGTCGGGATCTCTCGCCTGTTGCACCTCCAGCCCGGGTTCCTCTTCGGCGTGATCGGAGGGCTCGCCTTCACGGGCCAGCTTCGGGAGAAGGTCGAGGGGCGCCTGGCCGTCGTCACCGCACTCTTCGTCCTCCTCGTGGCGGTCGTCATGTGGTTCCTGTGGGTCCCGGTGTCCATTGCGGCGACCAACCCACGCGCAGGTCTGTGGCTCATCGCCGCCGAGGTGGCCCTGGGCGGGGCGTTCGCCGCCGGCCTGCAGAGCCTGGTCGTCGGCCTCCTCCCGCTGCGCGAGATGGACGGGAGCACGGTCAAGTCGTGGAGCATGCTCGGGTGGTCCGCGGTGTACCTCGTCGGCGTCTTCGCCTACGTCCTGATCATCCTTCGCCCGGCGGCTGCGGCGGGAGCTGACCCACACGGACAGATGTGGAAGGCGCTGGTGGCAGCCGGCATCTTCGCGGCTTTTGCCATCGCGTTCTGGGCGTGCTTCCGCTTCCGCTCACGACAGTAGGGTTCTATGACGATCTTTGAGTAAAAACCGGTGTAGAGCAACAGTTTATACTCAAAGTTCTTCTCGGGGGTAGTCGAGCAACGAGCGCACCCATGCTCAGAGGCCCCGCAGGGCAACCTCGACCGCCGCAGCCCCGATGCAGCGAGCCAGGCGCAGGAGGGCGCGCTCGAGCGCTTCCCGGAGTGCGCCGCTGTCCCGGACGCCCGGCTCGGGGTGGAAGGTCTTGACGCGCAGCACGCCCGCGGCTCGATCGTGCTTCAGGTCGGCGCGCCCCACAAGGCGGTCCCGCCAGAGCAGGGGAAGCACGTAGTAGCCGTAGACCCGCTCGTGGTCCCGCTTGTAGACCTCGATCACGTGGCGGAAGCCGAAGGCTCGCTCGAGCAGTTGCCGGTCCCACAGGAGGTTGTCGAAGGGGGAGAGCAGCACCGGCGCCGCCGCGTCGCCCGGCTCGCTGCCGGCGGGAACGAGCACGGGTAGCCCGCCATCGGTGACCGCGACCCGCTGCAGCAGCCCGTCGGCGACGAGCGCGTCGGCATGGGGCCGGATGCCGGCCACCCCCTGCTGCAGGCGCCACATCTCTGCGACCGCCTTCTCCGTCAGCGCCCCGCGCGCCGTCACGCCCCGGAGCGTGGCCCACCGGACGAACTCGTCGCGCGTGGGCACCGGCCGGTCGAGGAGGTCGCCGGGGATGACCTGCTCGGGGAGCGCATAGATCCGCTGGAACCTGTCCCGGGTCGCAATGGCAAGCTCCCCGGTGGCGAAGAGCGCCTCCAGCGCCCGCTTGGCCGGCTTCCAGCTCCACATCCCGCTGGCGGGCCCCTCGGCGCCGGCTCCCCTGGGCCTGCCGCCGTCGAAGTCCCGCGACCCCATCGGGCCCCGTTCCCGGACCTCCTCCAGCACCCGTTCGACGAGGCCCGGGTTCTCCTCCAGGATCCGGGTTCGCCAGGCATGGCCCCGGAACTCCCGCATCCGCCACCGGTGCCACGGGTAGTCCTCGATGGGCAGTAGGCAGGCCTCGTGCGCCCAGTACTCGAACAGACGCTGCGTCCCCAGCAGCCGGGGCACCGTCCCCGCCGGGTACCGCCCCACGCGGGAGGTCAGGGCCAGGCGATGGCTCCGCTCGACGGTCGAGATGGAGTCGAGCTGCACGCACCCAAGGCGCTGGACGACGGCAACGACGTCGGCGGCATCAGCCCGCCGGAACCGGGGGGCGTACCCCTGGGCCGACACCAGGCGCCGGCGCAGCTCGGCCGGGGACATCTCGTTCACCGGAGCATCGTACCGGTTGACGAACGAGCTATCCCGATATATCGTGAGCTATCGCAAAGTCCGAGATAAAAGGAGACGGCGATGGGACATTCGGCAGCGTGGGATGAGGAGGGATTCGGTTGGGGCCGGCCGCCCTGGGCTCGGGGCTGGGCGGCGATGATGGCGGCCCGCAAGCACGGCCGGGGGCACGGGGGTCCGCCCTTTGGCGGCGGCGGCTTCGGCGGCCGGGGAGGACCCGGCGGGGGTCCGCGTGGGGGTCCCTGGGCCGGCTTCGCCCGCGGCCCCCGGGCGGGACGCGGGGACGTCCGTGCGGCCATCCTGACCCTCCTCGGGGAGAGCCCGATGCATGGCTACCAGATCATCCAGGAACTCGCGGAACGAAGCGGAGGGATGTGGAGGCCGAGCCCAGGCTCCGTCTACCCAACCCTCCAGCTCCTGGAAGACGAGGGCCTGGTGCGCAGCGATGAGGTTGAGGGCAAGCGCGTCTTCCACCTCACCGAGGCCGGCACCGCCGAGGCAGCCAAGCGTGGCGCCGACACCGCCGCCCCGTGGGAGATGGGGGCCGAGGGGGAGCCTTTCGCCGAGCTCCGCACCCTGGGCTTCGGCGTCGCGTCCGCCGTGATGCAGGTCGTCCAATCGGGCAACGAGGCCCAGATCCAGAAGGCCAAGGACATCCTGTCCGAGGCCCGGCGAAGCCTCTACCGGCTGCTGGCCGAGGAGGAGCCGACGGACGCGTGAACGTACAGTGACGGGAGTTTCAATTCTCGCACTGTGCGGTTGACGCCGCCCCGTGGCGCCACGACACTGGCGCAGTCATGCCACCCACCCGCCGCGACTTCCTTCGTGCCGGACTGCTGGGTGGCACAGCGCTCGGGCTTGCGGGGCCGCGGCGGGCGACGTGCGGAGCGGCTCGATCAAGCGCCTGACCTCGGCAGCGGGGGAGGGGGCGATGGCGGTGCAGCCCGCCTACGAGCGCCTCCGGGCCTGACGCAGACCGGGGGAGAGAAGAGTCCGGCCGGGCTCTAGATGGCCGAGGCGATGAAGATCACGCCGAACGCCGCGAGGGCGGCGGCCAGGACGTAGGCAAGCCGGGCACTCCCCAGCACGCCGAGCCGGGTCTGGCCCTCCGAGGCCAGCAGCACGAACGCTCCGTCGATGACGGCGATGCCCGCGGTCATGGCCACCGCGGTGAGCACGGCGAAGCCCCGGCCCCCGTGCCGGATCGCATCCGCCATCAGCGCCGCCGCGGTCGTCCCGAGGAAGATCCACGCCCCGGGATTGAGAAGGACGGCCAGCACGCCCCTCGGCCCGGGTGGCAACCCACGGCGTGCCGCATCCGCCTGCCGCCGGGAGGCGCTCCGACAGGTGTCGGCGGCGAGGAGCAGCAGGAAGACGCCGCCCCCCAGGCGGATCAGGCGGGCCGCCCCGCCGGCGGGGGCCACGAGGGCCAGACCCGCGGCGAGCGCAACCAGCAGGACGGCGAACGTGGCGTTGGCGCCGAGCATGGCGGCGAAGCCGCCGCGGCGTCCTCCCCGCGCCGACTCGGCCAGCAGCACGGCCTGCACCGGCCCGGGTGAGCTGGCCAGGACCAGCCCGAGTGCGAACGAGGAGAACAGGATCGAGAGGCTCACCGCTCCAGCGTATCGCTGGCCGTCGCTCAGCTCCCCGGCCCTGGATTGTTCCAAAAGGTGCCTTGGGTTCAAGCCCTTTTGGAACAATCTCAATGTTCTGGATCGTCACCCGACCGCAGGAGGTCCACCATGAGCCAGCCATACGACCAGAGGGGCCAAACCGCCGCCCCCGCCGCCCTGCCCGTCACCACCACCTTCGAGTTCCCCGAATGGAAGGTCGACCGCCACGTCGGCAGCTGCTTCGGGCTGATCGTGCGCAGCATGGGCGCGCTCAAAGGCCTCGGCGCAGCCTTCAAGACCATCAAGGGCGGCGAGGTCACCCAGTACACCGAACTGCTGGAGGACAGCCGCCGCCATGCGATGGACCGCATGGTCGAGAACGCCCGCCGCATGGGGGCGAACGCCATCGTCGGGATGCGGTTCGACTCCTCGGAGATCGGCGAGAGCCTGACCGAGATCGTCGCTTACGGCACCGCCGTCGTGGTCAGCACCCGCGAAGGATGATGCCCCGACAATACTGAACCAACTGGTTGACAGACGGGCGACCGCAGTCTATGGTCAACCAAATGGTTCAGCTTTCCCCGGTGGAGCTCGACGATGTCTTCCACGCCCTCTCGGACCCCACCCGGCGGGCCCTCGTGGAGGCACTCGCCGCCGGTGAAACCTCGGTCAGCCGGCTTGCCTCCCCGTTCGAGATGTCGTTGACCGCCGTCTCGAAGCACCTGAAGGTACTGGAGCAGGCGGGGCTCGTGACCCGAACCCGCCGTGGCAGGGAATCGCTCTGCCGGCTCGAGCCCGGCCCGCTGTCCGAGGCCTGGGAGTGGATCGAGCACTACCGCCGCTTCTGGGAGGCACGCATGGATTGGTTGGAGCAGTACTTCGAAACGAGGAGGAGCACAGATGGCTGACGAGAAGATGCAACTGACGAGGGTGCTGTCCGCATCACCGGCGGAGGTCTTCGAGGCTTGGACCAACCCGGAGATCCTGAGCCGGTGGTTCGCCCCCGGGGAGATGTCCGCCGAGGTCGCGGAACTCGACGCCCGGCCCGGCGGGACCTACCGGGTGGCCATGCACCACCCGAACGGCGCCACCCACGTGGTGCACGGCTCCTACCGCGAGGTGAAGCCCAACGAGAGCCTCGTGTTCACGTGGGCCTGGGAAGGCGTCGAGATGCCGGACACCGAGGTCAGCGTGGAGCTGCGACCTCACGGCGGGGACACCGAACTCGTCCTCACCCACGAGGGGTTCCCCGTGGCCGAGCTGCGGGACCAGCACATCCACGGCTGGACGGGAAGCCTGGAGAAGCTGGGGGGGCTCTGCAGCGCCGTCGTCGTCGGCGAGGCAGCGAAGGAGTAGGCAGCCCCGGACCTCCCCGCCGGGATATTGTTGTCGGTGGTTACCCGGGCGAGACGAGGAGGAGTCGTGGCAACGAACCCCAACGACTGGAACGCATCGATCATCAAGGAGTTTCGGGCAAACGCCGGCAAGGTGGGCGGCTTCTTCGAAGGCAAGCCGGTCCTGCTGCTCCACCACACCGGCGCGAAGTCCGGGACCGAGCGGGTCAACCCCCTCATGTACCGGACCGACGGTGACCGCTACGTCGTCTTCGCCTCCAAGGGCGGGGCGCCCACCAACCCGGATTGGTTCTACAACCTCAAGGCCAACCCGGCAGCCAAGGTCGAGGTCGGGACGGACGCCGTCGACGTGACGGCCCGGGTCGCCGAGCGCGAGGAGCGCGACGCCCTCTACGCCAAGCAGGCGGAGGAGTACCCCCAGTTCGGGGAGTACGCGAAGCAGACCTCGCGCACCATCCCCGTCATCGTGCTGGAGCCGGCGAGCTGACGATCACCGGCGCCCACGTCCTGCTCTACTCCTCGGAGGCGGAGGCCGTGCGGGCGGTGCTGCGCGACGTCATCGGGTGGGAGAGCGTCGATGCGGGGGATGGCTGGTTGATCTTTGCGCTCCCCCCCGCCGAGCTCGGCGTCCATCCCAGCGGGCCCGGCGAACAGGCCTCGCACCAGCTCACCTTGATGTGCGACGACATCACCGCGACGGTGGCGGAGCTGCGGGCCAGGGGGATCGACTTCCGGGGGGACCCCTATGAGGCGGGGTTCGGCATCGCCGCGACGATGGTGCTGCCGGGCGAGGTGGAGGTCATGGTCTACGAGCCGCGGCACCCGACCGCGATCTGAGGTCAGCCGATCAGGGGTCAGCCTATGAGGCCAGTGTCCCGGAAGCCGACCGCCCGCTTGACCGCCCGCTTCACTCCCTGCTCCGCCGCCGAGATCGGCAGCCGCTCCAGCAGGTACTCGGCGTAGTCGTAGGGCCTGGCGCCGAAGCGCTCCTTGAACTGCCCCAGCGTTGCCGAACGTCCGGAATCGCCCAGGTAGTAGTAGCGGCATCCGGCCTTGCAGGCGTTCTCGATCGCGAGGCGCAACAGCAGGTCGTTGGCCCGGTAGCTCGTGTACTCCTCGTCCATCGCCGCCCGGAAGTCGTAGGCGTTGTTGCCGCGTAGGACGATCATCGACGCGATCGCCGTTCCCGCCACCCGTGCCACCCAGACCTGGCAGCGGTCCCCGAGCGCGGCGGCGATGGCGTCGAACTTCTCCCGGGGGTCATTGCGCCGGTGGCGGTGGGCGGCCAGCCAGCGGGGTTCGTGCTGCAGGCGCGACCAGCGGTCCACCGCCCCGCTGAGGAGGTGGTAGAAGTCGGGGACCAGCCGCCCGGTGGTGTCGCACTCGACCGTGACCCCCTCGCGCTCCGCCCGGCGGGCACCGCGGCGCGAGGAACTCTGGAAGAGGTCCGACCACACATGGTCGAAGCCGCCCTCGAGGTTGACGAGGTGGGCGACGCGGCCGGTGAACCTGGCCCGGGCCGGCATCCCCGCTGCCCAGGACTGCGCCAGCAGCGGGTTGGGCCAGATCCGCTGCGAGAGGACCCGGCGTGCCCCCAGCTCGCTGAAGATCGTGGCGACCTCGGCGAGGGTTGGCCCTCCCGCAGCGAGCAGGCCGCCGACCCCCCAGCCGGGCGGGTTGGACGCCTCCACGGCCAGTGCCCCGCCGGTGTGGCGCCGCCGCAGCATCGGGAGCACCAGGAGGCGCCCCTCGACGGTCTCGTACATGCGGCTGGCGTCCTCGAACGCGCCGGTGGCGCAGGCGGCATCGGTCCACGCGGGAGACTGGGACTCCAGGGCATACGGGTCGGCGAGGAGGGCCAGTTCCCAGACGTCGCGCGGTGCGGGGCTGACCGGAGGACCGATGACGGTCGTTGGGATGCCAAGGCGCTGCATCGGTGTCATGTCACCGCGAAAGTTGAACATGGTTCGGTCCGCCCCCGATGGGCCCGTAGGCCCGATTTGTATGTTTCCAAATTGTTTCCGCCAGCCCAAAGTCTAGGGATAAAGGCAATGAATGGAAGGGGAAACACCGAAGTTAAGAATTTCTCACCGTTTATTGCGCCCCCGCAGGTTTAGGCCATGATGGGTTGCGGTGGTTATTCGGTCAGTACGGATTAGGTAGACAGATATGACGGTTTCCTTGATGGAAGAGTTGCGTGATTACATCCGTTCGTCGGGACCAATTCCCTTCGAATCGTTCATGCGCCGCGTCCTCTACCACCCGCAGTTTGGCTACTACGCGAGCCGGGTCCCGGGAGCGGGCGGCGACTACGGGACGTCGCCGTCGCTGACCCCGTGGTTCGGCCGGCTCGTGGCCGTCGAGTTGCAACGGATGTGGGAGTCGATCGGCAGGCCGGACCCCTTCACCGTGGTCGAGGCGGGCGCCGGACGGGCCGACCTTGCCGCCGGCGCGCTTGCGGCCCTCGGAAGCCTTCGGGGGGATCTGGCGGGGGCCCTGCGATGGCGCTTCGTCGAGCGCTTCGACGGTGTTGCAGCCCTGCAGCGCCGGCGCCTCGGCCCCCTGGCGGCGTCCGCCGAGTGGTCACAGGAGCTCGCTCCACCAACGGGCGAGCCGCCGGTGTCGGGATGCGTCATCGCCCACGAAGTGCTCGACAACTTCCCCGTGCACCTGCTGGAGGTGGCGCCGTCGGGGGAGCTCTGCGAGGTCTACGTCGACCTCGATCAACGTGGGGCAGACCAGGAACGCCTCGTCCAGCGCCTCGGCCCACTGACGATCGCACCGGCGGCGGGGCTCGCCGGCGCCGCCGCCGGTCTCGCGCCCGGCCGGCGCCTTGAGGTCTGCGGGGCGGTCGATGCCTGGGTTGCCGACGCCGGCCGGGCCATCGCAAGCGGGTATGTGTTGATCGTGGACTACGGCGACGTCGAGCCGGACCTGTGGGTCCGCAACCCCCAGGGAACCGTCGTCACCTACGGTCCGGACGGCTTCGGGGAGGACCCGCTCGTGGATCCCGGCCTGCGCGACGTCACGGCCGAGGTCAACTTCTCGGCGGTCGAGCGGGCCGCCCGGCTCCACGGGTTCGAGCCTGAGCCCCTGACGTGCCAGCGGGATTGGCTCCTGTCGCTCGGCCACGACGACGTCGTAGCAGGACTCGTGCACGCCGCCGACCGGGCGGTTGCGGAGGGTAGGGATGCGGATGCCCTTGCGATCGAAGGGGAACTGAGCGAGGTGCAGGCGCTGGTCGGCCGGTTGGGCTATGGCGACATCATGGTCTTTCGGGCCCGTAAGGCATGACCTGGCGGACCGTGGCCATCGTTCGCCCACCCGGTGACTCCTTCGTCCGGGCCGAGTCGAGGCACCCCGAGCGCAACCACATCGACCCGGAGCGTGCCCGGGCGCAGCATGCTGCCTACTGCAGGCTCCTGGAGGCCGCGGGCCTCGAGTTGATCGTGCTGCCGCCGGACGAGTCGCATCCGGATGCCTGCTTCACGCAGGACCCGGCGATCGTCCTCGACGGCCACGCCCTGATGGGGAGGTTCGGCGCGCGCTCCCGGCGTGGCGAGGACGAGGCCATCGCCCGGGCCATCGGACCGCTGGTGCGGTTCATCGACACGGTGGCCGCCCCGGCGACCCTGGAGGGGGGCGACCTGCTCCGCATCGGCCAGCGCATCGTCGTCGGCCGCTCCCGCCGGACCAACGACGAGGGCATCGAGGCGCTGCGGCGCTTCGCCGAGCCGCTCGGCTGCGAGGTGCGCACCGCCGAGGTGCCGTCGTGGGCACTCCACCTCCAGACCGCAGCCACCGCTGCGGGGGGCGGCGTGGTGCTCGGCACCGAGGAGGTCGTGACCCAACCGGCCTTCGAGGGCCTCGACCGGATCGTCGTGGACGACGGCGACCGCGGGGCCTGCAACGTGGCGGACGTCGGCCCCTTCCTCATCGCCGCCGGTCACCATGACTTCCACGATGAGCTGCGGCGTCGCGGCCTGGAGGTCCGGGCCACGGATCTGGACGAGTTCGAGAGGGCGGATGGCAGCCCCACGTGCCTGTCCCTGCTCGTCGACCCCGTGTTCGCCCGGTGACCCGGCCGGCGACGGCGCGCCAGCCCGCCACTGGGTGGGACGGCTCGCCCAGTACGCTACGACCTCAGAGTGAGAGCAGCACCAAGGTGCTGGCCGTCGCCGAGTTGTTGGCCGGCTGGGGGTCCACCTGGTCGGCATGGACGGTGGCGGTGTCGTTGACCCGTCCGATCAGCTTGGGGTCCACCTTGATGGTGACCGACGCGTTGGCACCTGGGGCCAGGGACCCGAGCGAGCACGTCACCGTTCCCCCGGCCTGGGAGCACGTGCCCTGGGAGGAGGACGCAGAGACGAATGCGGCTCCGCTGGGCACCGGGTTGGTGACGGTCACGCCGGTCGCGATCGCGGGGCCGGCGTTGCCGACGCCGATGCTGTAGGTCAGGCGGTCGCCCAGCAGCAGGATGTCGGGTGCGTGGTTGGTGATCGACACATCGGCGGTCGCCTGGAACACGACGTCCACCCAGTAGTTCGCGTTGTTGAGCGAAGGGTTGTCGGGGAATCCGCCGAAGTAGTGGAATGCCGCGCCGGTTCCGTGCAGCGGCGAGTTGTCCTGCGGGTAGGGCCAGTTGACCGTTGCGACGTAGGTGCCGTCGCTAGCGAACTCCGAGATCCAGTAGTCGGTGCTGGCCGAGATGGCCACGGGGGTCGCGAAGGTCGCCTGCTGCCAGCCGGACGCGGTCTCGGAGAACGTTACTTGGGCGAGCTGGGTCCCCGTCGAGCTCCACAGATGCCCGACGTGCGTACCCCCCTCTGAGGCGTCCTTGTAGAAGCGGACACCGGTCACCGTCCCGGGGACGTCCGAATGGAACTTGAGTCCCAGCTCGACGGACATCCCGTCGTTGAACACCGACTGCCCCGTGGGCTGCGTCGCAGGGTTCCAGACCGTGCAGTTGGCGGTGCACATGCTGGCGGCGCTCGCAGGCGGAATGGCCAACGCCGCCGCAACCAGTGTGGCGACCGGCACGACCGCAAGCCGGGTGAGGAGTCGCCGTCCGCGCCTGTGGCGCGAGGCAGGCAGATAGCGTGAGGTCCAAGCCATCGTCGGGTACCCCTTTCTTGGAACGAGACAGAAGCGGAGCCGTCTGCCCCTTCAGTTGCACAACCGGCAAGTCCCGGGCGACCGGAACCGCTGGCTCCATGGTGTTCAGGCCAGGGAAAATTGGGCCGACCAATGGTCGAAGAAAGTTGCGAACGGACCAAGCCCCCCAGCCGCCGTCAGGTCCGGACAATAGGGCCGAGGAGGTTCCTTGTAAACCCGCAGGGAGTTTTATGAAGAAACGCTAAGCTTTGGTGGTGCCCACGGGCGTGGTCCCGACCGTGGGCCACGGGGCGAAGGGGTTCTTCTTGTTCATCAACGGGGCCACCGCCGGGTAGTGGCGGGTGAGGACCGACGCCATGCCGTTGTTCTCGATCCACCGGAAGCCCACCGGCGAGTACACCTGCGGCGTGAAGTCGGTGGTGAAGAACCGGTCGCTGCGCAGCCGGCGGGACGCCATGAGGATGAAGATCCGGAAGGCGGTGTCGGAGAAGCCGAAGCCCTTGGGGAGCGGCTCGGCGAACATGCCGACCGTGGCGTCGACCCGGTCGATGTTGCCGTCGTAGACCTCCTCCAGCTCCTTGGCCCACGTCGGGTTGTCGCAGAGGTCCCCGAAGGTCTTGAACCGGGGCATGTGGAGCAGTTCCCTAAAGTCGTTGTGGCGGGGGACGCCGCGCTCGCGCGCCCGCATGATGTCGGTGGCCGCCAGGTCGATCTGGGTCCCGTCCGCCTTCTTGAACTCCTGGAGGAAGCGGGGGAAGTTGTGCAGGCGGAGGGCGCCCGGGTAGGAGACGCCGAAGGTGTAGAGGAGGTTCTCCATCGGGACCCCCTCGAGGACGTCCCGGGCCGGGGAGCCCGCGATCTCACGGAAGGTCTTCTCGAAGATCAGCGAATGGTCCGCCGCCGTGCGGAACGTGAAGTCGTCGGGGATGAGCGGGTGCATCCGGTAGACCTGGACGAACTCCTCCGTCAGGCAGTACGGCGCCCCGTCGTGGTCCTTCTTCGAGCCGGGGATGCCGGTGAGCATCTCGTTGCGCAGGGGCAGGCACAGCTTGCGCATCCAGCTCGGCACCATGCCGTACCAGTTGATGTGCATCGCCGCCTGCGACGTCGGGTGGGTGATGATGGCCGGCGTCCACTCGGTGGTGTGGATCTTGGCCAGCAGCGCGGCGTTGATCAGGCGCGCCCGCGCGTAGAGCTGGTCGTCGTTCCAGGAGGGGTACGCCGCTCGGAGCTCGTCGCAGATGGCGTTGTGCTCCTGCATGAAGAGGCTGTGCAGGATGCCGAGGCCAAGCCACCAGTTGCCCTGGACCCCCGCCAGGTCGATGCCGGGATGGGGAGCGCTGGGGTCGACGGGGATGAGCCCCTTGGCGTCGAGGTTCACCTTGCCGTCCTCGCCGCTGCGCAGCAGCTTGCCGAAGTTGGGGTCGCTGCCGTAGATCTGCGAGGCATCCCACCAGTGGGTCTCGGTGTTGGTGTAGGTGGGCGGCAGGCCGTCGTCCGCCGGGGTCCGCGTCGGGTCCTTACGAGTCCTCGGGATCGTCATCGGCCTGTAGGGCCACGGGTCGGCGTCCTCCAGCGCGACCACCCAGGGGTTCTCGGCCTCGTTCCTGCCGTGGCTCATCCAATCGTGGACCATGAACTGCAGCCAGGCGGGCACCAGGAGGTTGACGATGGTCGCCGGCTGGAAGGTGTCGCGAGTGAGCAGGACGCGGCTGACGGTCCGGGGGTTCGGCGACATGATGCCCGGTTCCGCCTCGGGGAACGACCTGGCGAGCGGGACGTTACGGCCGAACCGTGCCTCGACGCTGCCCATGGGCGGGCTCTGGAGGTCGTTGTAGGTGCCATCGGTGGCGCGGGTCTCGAGGTCGGCGGGGGCCGGGTGTGGCGCCGGTGGCACGACCCCCGGGGTGCTGGTGTCGACGAGGTTCTGGGCGCGCAGGGTTTCGCGGACGCCCGCAAGTGTGAGGATGCCGAGTGGCACGGGCAGCTTGTCCCAGCCGTACTTACGGTCGAGCCGGTTGCCGATACCAGAGAGGACACGAGAAAACAGCGAAGCCCCCATCAACGCCCTTTCCGGTGAAGCTGCCCAGGTAGGTCTTGACCGGACACGATAAAACACTTTGGAGGTTGGTTCAATGTGGGCGGTGGCGGGGGGACCTGCGCCCCAGGCCGGCCCGTGGAGGCAGGATGGTCTCGATGCGTCAATCGGTGGATCTCACAGGCGGGGAGCGGGTCCGGAAGCTGGTGGAGAGAGCCGTCGGCGTTCCCGCCGCAGCGGTCGCCGCGGAGCGCCGTGCGGGCCACGCCTCGGTCCGGGTCTACTGGCGTGCCCGGTGGGAGGAGGCGGGGCCCCCACGCCGGAGCCGGTCGGCCGTCGTCATGCTGCTGCCCCCCGATGCGCCACCCGACGAGATCGGCAAGGCTCGGCCGACGGGCGCCGCGCCGTTCGTCGCCGTGCAGACCTACCTGGCCCGGATCGGTGTCCGTGTCCCCGGCATCATCGGTTGGAGCCAGGAGGAGGGGTTCGCCGTCCTCGAGGACCTCGGCGACGACATGATGGTGACCCGGCTCGCCGGCGGCGAGCCGCGGGACCCCCTCTACCTCGCGGCCATCGATCAGCTCGCCCGGATGCGAGTCCGGGCGGAGAAGGCCCCCGATCCGGGCTGCGTCGCCTTCCAGCGCCGCTACGACCGGGACCTCTACCGCTGGGAGCTGGACCACTTCCTGGAGTGGGTGCTCGCCACGTGGAAGAATGCCGGTCTGTCACCCACCGAGCGCGAGGTTGTCGACCGGCACTTCGAGCACATCGCCCGGCGTCTGGCCGCCGAGCCGGACGGGTTCACGCACCGGGACTACCAGTCCCGCAACATCATGGTGCTGCCGGGCGGCGAGCAGGCGGTCATCGATTTCCAGGATGCCCTCCTGGGCCCCCGCCAGTACGACCTCGTGTCGCTGCTCCGGGACAGCTATGTCTCCCTCGACCACGACTTCATACGGAGGATGGTGGGGCACTACCTCACGGCGACGACGGCCCTCGGGGGCCCCGAACTCGACAAGGCGGAGTTCCGGCGTGTGTTCGACCTCCTGACGGTCCAGCGCAAGCTCAAGGACGCCGGCCGTTTTGTGTACCTGGACCGCGTGAAAGGCAACCCGGACTTTCTGGGCTTCGTCCCGGTCGCGCTCGGCTACGTGCGGGAAGCCTTCGACCGGCTCCCGGAGCTGGCGGAGCTGCAGTCCGTGCTGTCCCGCCACGTTCCGGAGCTGGCTCCCGACGCCTGACCCAGCCGGACGCCGTCGCCGCTCGTCGCACCCTTGTGCATCAGTCGACCTCCTCTTCCACGATGCGGCGGCGCCGGGGGGCGGGGACACCCTCGTTGTAGACGGTCCGCCGGTGGAGTCCTCCCCAGCTGTTCCAGAACACCATGGACATCAACAGCCCGATGACGCCCACGACCATGAGGATGAGGCCCACGGTATGGACGTTGAATCCCGGCGTGTTGACGGTCACGGCGAAATCGAGAATTGCTCCCAAGGCAATGAGGAAAATACACGTGCCAAGACCCATGCGGCCCTCCTTGTGGGGGACGCTGTGGAAGCGTCTGTTGCTGCCTATATGCCCGGACAAGTCGTGGGCCAATCACACCGGTGGGTGGTTACCGGCGCCGGGGGTCTTCGCCGAGATCGATGATGCCTTCGCGGACCGCGACTGCGACGGCCTCCAGTTTCGAGTGCGCCCCGAGCTTGGAGAGGATCGACTGGACGTGTTTGCGGACCGTATTGACGGACAGGAAGAGTTGGTCGGCCACCGTCGAGTTCTGGGACCCCCCCGCCAGCAGCGAGAGGACCTCCCGCTCCCGGTCGGTGAGCGTCGAGCCGACACCGCGGTAGTCCCGGCGCAGCTTCGGCAAGAGCCTTGCCAGCATGGACGGGGAGATCAAGGCCTCCCCGGCGTAGGCGGCCCGGACCGCGGAGATCGCCTCGCTGACCGCACTGTCCTTTGTGATGTACCCCGAGCACCCGGCCTCGATCGCGGCGACAAGGATCGCGTCGTCAGGGAAGCCCGTCAGCATCACGACCCTGACGATGGGGTTCTCCTCACGGATGAAGCGGGCGGCATCGGTGCCCAGTCCGTCGGGCAGCCGGTAGTCCATGAGCACCACATCCGGGGTGTGGCGCCTGGCGTTCAGCCGCGCCTCGGCGACCGAGGCCGCCGTGGCGACCACCGTCATGTCCGGCTCTTCGTCCAGCACCATGAGGAGGCTCTCCGCGAGCAGCTGATGATCGTCCACGACCATCACCCTGATCTCGCGACGGCCTGCCCCGGCACCCTCGACCTCGGGGCTGTCGCCCACCTTTGCCCACCCTCGCGCTCGCGGTTCGTAGCCAGAATAGCTTTCCGGATCGTTCCTCTGTTGCCATTCGCGTGATTCAGCGCGTGTCACCTCGACGGTCGATCCGGCCACATGAACACCTGGTAGGGAATGGACCGGACAATGACGTACGGGACGGCCCTTGTACGTCGCCTCCGGCGTTTGCCGAACTGTCACCTTCGGCAGAAATGGTCGGGTTAAACAAGAAAATCATGAGTGTTTTGATTGGCGATTACGTAACAAGCCTGATAGCAAAACATCAGCCAGTTGGCGGATGTTTTTTATGCTCCCGCCCTCCAGACTCGCAGCGATCGTGGCAGCAGCCTTGCTCTGGAAGGAGAACGCATCAGCTCCATAACGTTCGATCGGGGGAAGGGGACCGGAAGAGATCCGGCCCGTGGGTCGGCCCCCTGCCGCCCGCTCCGGGCACTCACCCTGCCGCGGCGGGAGCTCCATTTTCCCCTGGAGGAGTCCGCCGGCATGCTCTACCTGCGTGGTCCCGGGCAGCGGGCCGTCTCGGGCAGGGCCTGCCGTGGCTGGGGCGCAGGATGGCGGGAGGTCGGGGAGGCTCGGGGACCGGTGGCGGTGCCGGCCGGTAACCAGGTGAAGCTCCGGGCGCGTTCCCTGGGCTGCGCCGACGCGGGCCCGCTGGACAGCCTGGGTCCCCGCGACCTTCAGGCGCTGACGCTCGGCGAGACTGCTTCCGAGCCGGTCCTCGCCTCACTCGGCCACCTCACGGGGCTGGAGCTGCTCGACCTCTGGGCCGCGCCGGTCGGGGACGAGGCCATGGGCTACGTGGCTCGCCTCCCCGGCCTCAAGGTCCTCGACCTCTGGGGCACCCGGGTGAGCGACGCCGGCCTGCGTGCCCTCGCCCAGCTCGAAGGTCTACGGCGCCTCACGGTGCCGGGCCGCCAAACCGGTGACGCGGTGATGCCGTGCCTGGCCGACCTCGGCGGGCTCCGGGAGCTCAACC
>DASPZW010000483.1:0-6368 GCA_035636055.1 Actinomycetota bacterium | reverse complement strand
CGCCACGTCGAGGTGCTCAGCGAACAGCAGGTTGACCGAGGTCCTGAGGTCTGCTGCCTTGCTGTCGATCACGACGGCTGCTGCCGTCGCTGAAGACGAGGACGAGGCCGACGAGGTGCCGGTCGGTGTCGGCGACGCCGTGGTGCTGCTCTTGGCGCACGCCGCCATGAAGACGGTGCCTGCCGCCAAGGTCAAAGCCATTGGCTTGAAGAGACGATTCAACGGATGTTCTCCTTTCGTCATGTACCAGCTTGTCGGTAGCCATTCGGGACGACACCAGGAGTCGTATTGGAGGGCCGCACCGGCTACGGTGTGGAGACAATGCGTGCGGTGCTGGTGGTGACGGACCTGATGGCGCGGTCGCGCCTGCAGCAGGCGGCGACCGAAGCGGGCTACGAGGTCTCGGCCCTCCGGCGGGTCCCGGACCCGGAGGCCGAGGCCCCGGACATCCTCGTGGTCGACCTCGATCTCCCGGGCGCGCTCGACGCCACCACGGTCTGGCGGCAGGCGCATCCCGCCGTGCGGGTGGTCGGCTTCGCCTTCCATGTGGAGGGGGACCTGATACGGCGGGCTCGGGATGCCGGCGTCGAGGTCGTCCCGCACCGGGCCACGGCGCGCGCCGCCCGCATCTTCACGTAGGGAAGACACGGGCCGGCGCAGCGTCGCCAGGCGACGCGGCGTGCGGCCCGGAGTACCCCCGTCCCCCGAGCCACACGCCGTCCTAGATGCCCCCCGACACCTAGGCAGTACCGCCTAGTCCACTTTGGAATCGGCACGGGGCCGAGCGGTCTTTAGGGCGAATCGGACTCCTGAAAGAACCGTAATATTCGCTCGAACCCGAATTAGTTGGGTTCCGACCGATCCCCCATCCGGAGAGGCAACCGATAGGCTTGAGGACCTCTGACAAAACTACGGAGGTGAGGACATGTCGCTCAAGGTTGGCGTGCTGACCGGAGGTGGTGACTGCCCCGGGCTGAACCCGGCGATCCGAGGGCTCGTCTATCGCGGCCTCGACCACGGATTCGAATTCGTCGGCCTGCAGGAAGGCTGGCGGGGGCTGGTCGAGGGCATCACGATGCCCCTCGGCCTCAACGAGGTCCAGCACATCATCAACCAGGGGGGCACGATCCTCGGGACGTCCCGCACGAACCCCTTCAAGAAGGAGGGGTACGTGGACCGTTGCCTCGCCACGTGGAGGGACCTCGGCCTCGACGCCCTGGTGGCGATGGGCGGCGAGGACACCCTCGGCGTCGCAACCCGCCTGTACACCGAGCACTCCCAGCACGTCGTCGGGGTCCCCAAGACGATGGACAACGACCTGTCGGCGACCGACTTCACGTTCGGGTTCGACACCGCCGTGACCCTGGCCATGGAGGCCGCCGAGCGCCTCGTCGACACGGGCCGCAGCCACCGTCGGATCATGATCCTGGAGGTCATGGGACGGCACGCCGGATGGGTGGCCCTGTACACCGGCATCGCGTCGGGGGCCGACTGGACGCTCCTGCCCGAGAACCCGGACATCGACGTCGCTGCGATGTGTGCCCACCTGACCAAGGTCCACGCCCGCAACAAGGTGGCCCTCGTCATCGCCTCCGAGGGCATCAAGGTGCCCGGCGTCGAGGAAGGCCGGGAGGAGCTCGACGACTTCGGCCACATGATCCTGCGCAACCGCGGGGTGGGGGAGCAGCTTGCCCAGCTCCTCGAGAAGGAGACCGGCATCGAGGCGCGCTACGCGGTGATCGGCCACATGCAGCGGGGCGGGTCCCCCACGTTGTTCGACCGGATGCTCGGCACCCGGGTCGGCTACAAGGCCGCCGACCTCGTCGCCGGCGGGGACTGGGGCACGATGTCGGCACTGCGGGGCAACGACGTGATCGGCGTGCCCCTCGAAGAGGCCACCGCCGAACTCAAGATCGTGCCGCCCGCGTGGACCCGGTTCATGGAGACGTTCTCGAAGTAGGAACGTCAGCGCTGGGCCAGCCGCTCCCAGGTGCGCCATCCCGTGGCGCAGAAGGCAAGCCACGCCGCGGCGAGCGCGGCCCCGCCGAGCACGTCGGAGGGGTGGGCGACGGCGAGGTACACGCTGCAGAGACCGACGACCAGCACGAGCAGGAACACCCCGGTCCACACCCAGACCCGGGCCGCCCACGACGGCCAACCGAGCGACAGCGCGAAGGCGACGGCGCCGCACAGCGTGGCGACGACGACCGTGTGGCCCGACGGGAACGAGAAGCCCGGTGATGGCACCAGGCCGCCGAGGGGAGCCGGCCGGCCCACGAGGTTGCCGACGACCACGCGGAGCAGCTCACCGCCACCCACGGAGGCCAGTACGAAGGCGGCGGGGCGCACGGAGCGTGCCCGCTGTGCCACCAGCAGCGCGCCACAGACCACGAGGACGACGACGACGATGGGATTGCCCAGGACGCTCAGGTGGCGCAGCAGCCGGGTGAACCCGATGCTGCGGTGGGCCGCGACGAACCGGCCGAGGGGCTCGTCCGAGATCCCCAACTGGTCGTTCGCGGCGATGTCCTGCGCCGCCGCGCCGAACACCCAGCCGGCCCCGATACTGAGCGCGAGCCCGATCGTGAGGTAGAGGCCCAGGGCCTCGCGCGGGTCGAGCCGGCGGTACAGGAACCCGATCTGGGTGCCGTAGCGCCGGCGGAACGCCAGCACGCCCGGACGCCGGCCGAACGCCCGCAACCACCTCCGCAGGCTCTGCTCGTTGGCCGCGATCCGGCGGGCCGCCACGACGATCCCGATGCCGATGCCGAGGAGGATCGCCAGGAGCAGGCTGGCGCGCGCCGCGATGTGCTCGACCTTGCGCCAGGCGTCGCCCGCCAGGTAGCCGACCATCGTGAAGCCGCCGGCCCAGAGGATCCCTCCGACCGCGTTGGCCACGAGGAACCGCGTGTAATGGACGCCCGCCATGCCGGAGAGGCCCGGCACGAGGACGCGGGCCACGGCGGTGAAGCGCCCGATGAGGACCGCGGTGGCACCGCGGCGGCGCAGCAGCTCCTCGGCCTTCCGGCGGCGTTCGGGGGTCACCAGCCAGCGCACCAGCCGCATCTTGAAGATCCGCTCGCCGTACCGTGCCCCCACCGCGTAGCCGACGGAGTCGCCGACCACGGCGCCGCCAATCGCGACCGCCATGACCCAGGGAAGCGACACCCGGCCCTGGAACGCCAGCACGCCGCCGAGGATGATGGCGATCTCCCCGGGGAACAGGAAACCGATGAATGCCGAGGATTCAAGGGCGGGCAGCAGGAAGACGAGCGCGTAGGCCGCGCCGCCTCGGAGGTGCAGAATGAAGTCGATCACACGGGACATTGGGTCCTCAGGAGGCTAACAGCGGACTCCAAAACCGGGCTGGTAGCCTCCCGCCCCTGAAAGGATCACCCCACGGCCCTCACGTTGCTGGTAGACGCCCCCAGCCTCGTGTACCGGGCGCTGTTCTCCACGCCTGACACCGTCCGGACCCCTGCGGGCGAGCCGATCAACGCGGCCTATGGCTTCCTCAACATGCTGGCGCGGCTCGTCGCCGACCGGAACCCCGACCAGCTCGCCTGCGCCGACGACGCCGACTGGCGACCCGCCTGGAGGGTGGAGCTCGTCCCCAGCTACAAGCTGCACCGGACCTTGCCCGGCAGCCCGGCCGTGGCCGCCGAGGAGCGTCTCAAGACCCAGATCCCGGTCCTGTGGAGGGTGCTGGAGCTGTGCGGCGTCCCCGTCGTCGGCCACCCGGGCTTCGAGGCGGAGGACATCATCGGCACCCTGGCGGCACGGGTCGGCAGGGGGGTGGCGATCTTCTCGGGCGACCGTGACCTCTTCCAGCTCGTCGCCGACCCCGACGTCTGCGTCCTGTATCCCCGGCGGGGGACCAGCGATCTCATCGTGGTGGACGAGTCCTACATTGCCGCCCAGTACGGCATCCCGCCCCGGGTCTACGCCGACTATGCCGTCCTGCGGGGCGACGCCTCGGACGGCCTGCCGGGCGTGAAGGGGTTCGGGGAGAAGATGGCGTCCGCACTCCTCAACCGGTACGGGAGCCTGGACGCCATCCTCGACGCCGCAGCGCTCCCCGCGAGCCCTGCGGCGGGCCCCCTCGCCAAGGTCCGGCGGGACCGGGCCTACCTCGAGGCGGCCCGCAGGGTGGTCAGGATCCGCACCGACGTGCCGATCCCCGACCTCGACCTGGCCCGGTGCGCCCCCCACGGCAGCGACGAGCTCTGGGACTTCGCTCAGTCCCATGGCCTCGCCGGTGGGGTCACCCGCCTCCTGGAGGCGCTCGGGTGAGCCCACCGGACCCCCCGAGGGCAACCGATGCCCACCGGGCCGAGCTGCGGCGGGGCAGGGCTCTCCTCGCGCAGGCCCGTTCGGACAGCCGCCAGTGGAGCCGGGCCTTCGTGTCGTCCCTCCTCGCCACCGTCGACGGCGGCGGGGCGGGGGCGGACCGGCCGGCCCGCCAGCGGCGAGCGGCCGAGGTGGCCGAGGAGTTCGCGGAGGCTGCCGACGCGTTCCGGGCCGCCCTCGGCATCCGGGCGAGCCGGGAGGCCTACGTCGGCATCGCGGAGGCGCTCGACGCGCAGGGCGGCACCTACGCGGCGATGGGACCTGGGGCGGAGGGCGATGCGATCGCCAGCCTCTCCTGGGCGGTGGACGCGCTGGACGGGGCGCTTGGCCTGGGGTCGCTCGGTTCCCGGTCGGCCCTGCTCGACATGAAGGTGCGGCTGCTGCGGTTCGCCGCGGGGATCTGGTCCCGGATCGCCGAGTGGGGCGAGGCGGCCGCCTGCTACCGGGATGCCGTGGCCGCCGTCAACGACCTCATCGCCCTGGCCCCCGGGGATGCCGAGGCGCGGTTGTCCAAGGCGACCCTCCTCGGCGCCTGGGCGGCCCTCGGGGTCCGGCACGGCTCTCCCGCCTACTCGCCCCGGCTCCCGGCCGACCCGGAGGCGTCGCTCGCGCGGCACCGCGAGGCGCTGGCGGCCTTCGACGCGGCGATGGCGTCCACGCACCACCCGGGGCCGCAGCGGGGCCTGGTGACCTACCGGACATCGGTGGAGCTGCGCAGCCTCGGGGACCTCCAACGGGCGATGCCCCGCCGCCGGTCGGCTCTGGAGAGCTACCGGGCTGCGGTCCGCCTCCTCGACGAGGTGGTCGCCGAGCAAGCTGGGCAGCGCAGCGAGCGCGGTCGCATGCTGCAACGCGTCGCGGACGTCGCCCGGGAGCTGGGACGCCCGACGGAGGCGGTCTGGGCCTACGAACGGGGCATCGCGGACCTACGCGAGACGGAACTCCCGGGCGGGTACGACGACCTGGCTCGTGGAACGATGTTGATGCAGCTGGGCGAGCTGTACCTGAGCGCGGGGCGCATCGAAGAGGCCCGCGGCTGCCTCCAGGAGGGCCTGGAGGTGCTCCTGGCATCGGCGGGCATCGTCGAGGACGACAAGCTCGCCCGGGACCGGCTCATCCACCGCGGAAGGGAATTGCTGCATGGATAGGTTGCACCGTGCCGCCGCCGCAACGGCGGGGATCCTCCTCGTGGCGGCACTGGATGCCTGCACGTCGCACCGCACCGCGGCCACGCGGAGCGCTTCCCCGACGGCTACCGCGGCGGGGCCAACCCCGACGGAGACGGCGAGCCCAACGCCGACGGCCAGCGCATCGCCGTCCACGGTCGAGCCGACCGCTTCGGTCGGGTCCGTCGCGCCCGTCGGGAGGGCGGCCCTCGACCACATCGCGGTCCTCGTGATGGAGAACCACACCTACGGCCAGGTCATCGGCAGCGCCGACGCCCCCTCCACCAACTCCCTGGCGCACACCTATGCCCTGGCAACCAACTACTTCGCCGTGGCCCACCCGTCGCTCCCCAACTACCTTGCCCTGGTCGGAGGGTCCACCTTCGGCATCACCGACGACTGCACCTCCTGCCACGTCGCCGGCTCGCCCAGCCTCGCCAACCAGCTCGCCACCGCCGGCCTCACCTGGGGTGACTACCAGGAGGGGATGCCGTCGGCGTGCTTTACCGGACCGGACGCCACGGCCGGCCGGTACGCCAAGAAACACAATCCATTCGTCTACTTCGACAGCGTGGTGTCGAACCCGTCGCTGTGCTCGCACGTCGTCCCGGCAACGGCACTGGCGGGGGACATCGCGGCGGGGCGCCTCCCGGCGTTCACGTGGATCACGCCCAACCTCTGCAACGACACGCACGACTGCTCCGTGAAGACCGGCGACACCTACCTGGCCGGCCTGGTCCCCGGCCTCATCCAGGCCCTCGGCCCCCACGGGGCGCTGTTCATCGTTTGGGACGAGGGCGAGGGGTCGGGCACCGCCGGCTGCTGCGCCGGGTTGGCAGCCGGGGGCCATGT
>DASPZW010000482.1:0-10850 GCA_035636055.1 Actinomycetota bacterium | reverse complement strand
TTTGCTTGGGGACGGGCCGGATCGCGCGTCTGGGGGCACTACAGCGGCCCCTTTTTGGCGAGAATCATTCTCAATACTTTCTGCTCGCTCACCTAGAATTCTTTGAGCGTTCCTTGTGTGAAATCCAGTAACAGTAATAATCGCAGGTAATCACACAAAGATTGTTGGATCAGAGGATCGTTGTATCAGATCGTCAGGGAAGCGGTGACGATCTCGATGTCCGGCTCCCCGCCCGGCACGTCGCTCAGGAGGCGGAGCCTGATCCGCATGTATCCCCTGGGGATCCCGTGGGCGGAGAAGCGACCCACCTCATCCACCTCGACGGCGAGGCTGCCGCCCGGGTGCTGGACCTCTGCCGTTCCCCGGCGGGCCGGTACGACCTGGCCGACGAGGCGCACGCCCCGGTCCGTGGGGCTGGCCTCCAACTCGAGGGCGGTGCCCCCGGGTACCTCGAAGGTGACCAGCCGAGGCTCCTGGCCCCCGCGTGTCCCCGCCAGGGCTGTCTCGAATACCGAATCGGCGACCAGTTCCGCCAACTCGGCGTCGATGAGTCGCCATGAGAACGCAGCACGAGCCGCCTCGAGAACGCTGGCTGGTACGGGCTCTCGCACCGCGGCAGCCATCCGGAGGTTGGCAAGCAGCACGTCGTCGCTCACATTCCCCTCCTGGTCGGGCTTCTCGTCCATAGGCTCCTCTCCCTCATGAGAGTCGGCTGCATCACATTTGATAGCCCCGTAGCGTCATTCTTTCCCGGATTTGGCCCAGACACCGCCCCCGCGTGGGTCCAATGCTGCCGACGCTCATGCCGGTGGCAGCCGCAATCTGCTCATACGTCGGGGATGGGTCGGCGAAGAGCAGCCGCAACAACATCTGGCACTGCCGTGCAGAGCTTCGGGCTCAGATCTGGGCGCGCTGGGGGACGGACAGTTCCCGCCTGCGGGCCCGCCGGGCCATCCACGGGGGGTTCCAGCCCCGGTCGGCCCGCTCGACGATCGTCCCCGGGGTAACGATCCGGTCGATGGCGTCGAGGGTGTCCGGGTCCAGGCGGACCATCGCCCCGCCGAGGAGGTCCTTGAGCTGCTCCAGGGTCCGGGGGCCGAGGATGGTCGTGGTGACCGCCGGGTGCACAAGGGTGAATGCGACGGCCATGTGCGTAAGCGAGATCCCGATTTGCTGGGCCACCTTGCCGAGTTGTTCCAGCATGTCGAGCTTGCGCTGGTTGCCCGGGCGGTCCAGGTGGTAGCGGGCGGCGCCCTTGGGGCCCCAGGTGGCGGCCCGGGCGATCCGGGAGTCGTCAGGGATGGGCTGGCCTCGCTGGTACTTCCCGGTCAGCCAACCCCCGGCAAGCGGGCTCCACACCAGTACCCCCATCCCGTAGCGCTGGGTCACGGGGAAGACGTCGCGCTCGGGCTCCCGGGCGAAGATCGAGTACGGCGTCTGCTCGCAGACCACCCGGGCGAGGCCCCGCCGCTCGCTGACCCAGTAGGCCTCGACGAGCTCCCAGGCGGGAAAGGTGGAGGACCCGACGTAGCCGATCTTGCCCTGGCGGACGAGGTCGTCGAGGGCCGTGAGGGTCTCCTCGATGTCGGTGAGCGGGTCGGGCCGGTGGAGCTGGTAGATGTCGATGTGGTCGGTCTGGAGGCGGCGGAGGCTGGCCTCGACGCCCCGCATGATCCACAGGCGGGAGTTGCCGCGCTCGTTGCGCTCCTTGCTCATCGAGCTGTACATCGAGGCCAGGATCACCTCGTCCCGGCGACCGAGGAGCGCCTTGCCGATGATCTCCTCGGACTCGCCCGACCCGTAGGTGTCGGCGGTGTCGATGAAGTTGATGCCGGACTCGAGGGCCAGGTCGATCATGCGGGTGCACTCGTCGACGTCGGAGTTGCCCCACGACCCGAACATCATGCCCCCGAGGCCGTAGACACTCAGGCGGAGGCCCGTCCTCCCCAACGTGCGGTATTCCACGGGGCACACCCTATCGCGTGGCATCGCCAGCGCATGGCGCCGGCGGCGGGCAGGCGCGGTGTCCAAAACCCGGGTTCAGACCGTCTTCAGGCCCGTGGGGGACTTTTCTTAGAGCGCCGTTTGGGTAAGATTGCTCAGACATGGGCCGCCGGACGATCCTCGCAGTCAGCAGCCTGCTGCTCGCTGCGGTTGGCGTCCTCGTGCAGGCCATCCCGTCGGCGGCCGTCCCCGGCTCCACCGGCTCAGCCCCGGTGGGCCCGTACGTCGCCCTCGGCGACTCCTATGCCGCCGGCCCGCTCATCCCCAACCAGGTCGATACCGCCTGCCTTCGGTCCGATCACAACTACCCGTCCCTGGTGGCCTCGGCCCTCCACATCACCGTGTTCCGGGACGTGTCCTGCTCGGGAGCGACCACCGCCGACATGACGGCGGGCCAGCACCCCCTGCTGGGGTCCGTGCCACCGCAGTTCGACGCCCTCACGCCGGACACCAGGCTGGTGACCCTCACGATCGGCGGCAATGACATCGGGTTCTCCAACGTCGTGCTCACCTGCGGCCTCCTGAGCCTCCTCAACCCGTTCGGGGCGCCATGCCGCGACCACTACACGGCAGGGGGCACCGACGCCCTCGCGGCGAGCATCGCGGCAACCGCCCCCAAGGTGGCGGCCGTCCTGCAGGCGATCCACCTGCGGGCGCCGCAGGCCCGGGTGGCCGTCGTGGGCTACCTCGACATCCTGCCCGCCGCCGGCGGCTGCTGGCCCCTGGTGCCCATCGCGGTCGGCGACGTGCCGTACCTGGGCGGCATCGAGGTGCAGCTCAACCAGATGCTCGCCACCCAGGCGTCCCTCAACCAGGCCACGTTCGTCGACACCTTTACGCCGTCGATCGGCCACGACGCCTGCGAGCCCATCGGCGTCAAGTGGGTCGAGGGCCTGCTCCCGACCTCCCCGGCGTACCCGGTGCACCCCAACCTCCTGGGCATGCAGGCGGACGAAGCCGCGGTCCTCAGCGCCCTGCCCTGACTGACGGGCCATGATCGGGCCTCCATGGCTGTTTCGCCGCGAATAACGGTCAAATAGCCCTCGAGCTTCGGACGGGGAGCTCTTCACGGGACCGAGAAGCTTTCGGAGCCCGCTACGGTCCGGGCGAAGCGGGCACCCGGGTGGCGGGAGGCCAGGCCGGCGAGCTCGAGGCGGGACAGGACCGCGGTCGCGGCGGACGCCGGCATGCCGGCCAGGCGGGCGATCCGGTCGAGGAGCATGGGCTCGGCCTGCAGCACGCTCAGCACGATCCGCTCGTCCGGGGAGAGGACAGGCATGCGCGGCGGCACGGCGTCCTGGGTCCAGGCGGCCGTCGAGAGCGGGGCCCCCAGGCCGAGGTCCTCGACGACGTCCCGGGCCGAGGTGACGAGGCGGGCGCCGTCGCGGACCAGGGCGTGCGGACCCTTCGAGCCGGGTGCGTGGACCGGGCCGGCGACGGCGAAGACCTCCCGCCCGTACTCCATGGCGAGGCGGGCGGTGATCATGGCGCCGCCATCCGGGCGGGCCTCGACGATGACGACGCCCAGCGACATCCCGGCGATGATCCGGTTGCGGGCCGGGAACCGCCACGGCGCGGGGGCGGTGCCCGCCGGGTACTCGGACACCAGGCTCCCCCGCTCGGCGATCTCCTGGTAGAGGGGGCCATTGGAGCGGGGGTAGCAGACGTCGACGCCGCTGCCCAGCACAGCAACGGTCAGGCCCGTCGCCAGTGCTCCCCGGTGGGCAGCGGCGTCGATGCCTGCCGCCATCCCGCTCACGACCACCACCCCTGCCGCCGCCAGCTCACGCCCCATCCACGTGGCGACCTCCAGGCCGTAACGGGACGCCCGCCGCGTCCCGACCACCGCCACGTAGGGCGCAGGTTCCAGCGACCGCCCAGCCACGAAAAGGGCCGCTGGGGCACCGGCCGCCTCCACCAGCAATGGCGGGTACCCCTCGCTCCCCCGCTCGACCTGCCGCACGTCGAGGACCATCACGCCTCCCAGACCATCCGGCGGAACTGCAGGGCCTCGGCGATCTGGGCCTCTCCCACTGCCTCGGCCCCGTCGAGATCGGCAATGGTCCGGGCGACCCGGAGCAGCCGGTGGAAGGCTCGGGCCGACGCGTGCTGGTCGGCCAGGGCGGTCCGCAGGAAGGCCCGGCTGCCGGCGTCGAGGCAGCAGGCGTCCTCGATGTCGTTGCCCGCCACGCTGCCGTTGAGCGCCTCGGTCCGGCGAAGCTGTGCCCGCCGGGCTTCCAGCACCCGAGCCCGGACTGCGGCCGATGGCTCGGACGGCTCCATCTGGAGCAGCTCCTCCTCGCTGAGCGCCGCCACCTCGACCTGGAGGTCGATGCGGTCGAGCAGGGGGCCGGAGAGGCGTGCACGGTAGGCGTCGAGCCGCCCGGGCGAGCAGGTGCACGTGCCGGAGCGTTGGCCCTGCCGGCTGCACAGGCACGGGTTGGCGGCGGCAACGAGCGCCGTGCCGGCGGGGAACCGTGCGGTGGCCCCCCGCCTGGCGATGGTCACGAAGCCGTCCTCCAACGGCTGGCGCAGGCCGTCGAGCACCGCCCCGCTGAACAGGGGCATCTCGTCCATGAACAGCACACCGTGGTGGGCGAGGGAGACCTCGCCGGGCCTCGGCATGGGGCTGCCCCCGCCGATGACGGCAGCCGCCGATGCATGGTGGTGTGGCGCCCGGAAGGGCCGGGCGGTGACCATGGGCTCGCCCCCGCCCAGCAGGCCGGCCACGGACCACACGTGGGTGACCTCCAGGGCCTCCTCCACCGACAGCGGCGGGAGGATGCCGGGCAGCCGCCGGGCGAGCATCGTCTTGCCGGAGCCGGGCGGGCCCACCATGAAGAGGTTGTGGCCCCCTGCTGCGGCAATCTCCAATGCCCGGCGGGCAAGGGCCTGGCCCCGGACCTCCGAAAGATCGGGGCCCCCGACGGCAGCGCGGGCAAGGAGCTCCCCGACGAGTGGCGTCGGGGTGACGACGTCGAAGGTCCCGTCGGCGATCGCGACCGCCTCGTTGAGGCTCGCCGCGCCCGCCACCCGCACGCCCGGCACGAGTGCGGCCTCCGCGGCGTTGGCCTGGGGGAGCACCAGGGTCCGCACCCCCAGTTCCCGAGCCGCGAGCGCGGCCGCGATGGCGCCGCGCACCGGGCGGAGCGCCCCGTCGAGGGCCAGCTCGCCCAGGAAGAGGCATGGCCGGATGGCATCAGGGGTGAGAAGGCCCGACGCGGCGAGGACACCGATGGCGAGTGGCAGGTCGAGGAGCGCCCCCTCCTTGCGGAGGTCGCCGGGGGCAAGGTTGGCGGTGATGCGCTGGTTCGGCCAGGCGTGCTTGGAGTTGATGAGCGCCGCCCTGACCCGTTGCCGGGACTCCCGGACGCCGGTGCTGGGGAGGCCCACGATCTGGAAGTCGGGCAGGTGCTGGTCGAGGGCGACCTCGACTTCAACCGGCCGGGCCTCCATCCCCACGAGTGCAATGGAGGATACCTTAGCGAACATGTGTTCACCCTAGCGCGAGGTACTGACAGAAAGCCCTTGATATTTGTAGATGCGGAAAATTCCGCGACGCTTGGCGAGCCATGGCGTTCTCAGGGCTCGATCCGCCCGAAGGCAACCTTCCTATGAAAGGAGCAGAGGCCATCACGTTCCCAGGCCCGTCGGGTGCATCCCGGCCAGGCGCAGGCCAGGGTTCCGGCCATCGCGTACACCCGCTCCAAGTGCCTTGTGCAGATGTTGCCGTGCTGGGCGGGGGAGCCGCAGGAGTTGTGGCAATTGGCGGGCCAAACGCATCCCATAGGCACGGGCGATCACCCCTCTCTCTTGAGGGAGCCCGAGCCACCGCCTTGCCCAGCCGCCCAGAGGGGCAGTAGGCTGGGGATGTGGATCGGGTTCCTAGTCCGGACCGGCTCTACACTCGGAAAGGTCCGCTCTGACTAGCGGGCCTTTCTTCATTCCTGCACCCACCCCTTCGGCATCACCCCCGTCTCGTACTACTCGTCTCGATACCTGTCGGGTACAATAGATCATGGGACAGCGTCCTGTGTCAAGTGTGACGACACAAGTCGTCTGATACGAGTTCGGAGAGTAAGCATGCCCGTCGATCACACCAGCGGTGTCCCGCTCTACCGCCAGATCGCGAACGATCTGCAGGAAGCGATCCGCAAGCGCAAGCTCGCCCCGGGCGAGAGGCTGCCCAGCGAGTCCGACCTGATCGACCAGTACGGCGTAGCCCGTACCACCGTGCGTCTCGCCATCCGTCAGCTTGTCGCCAACGGCCTTGTCTACACCAGCCACGGCCGGGGGACGTTCGTCAGCGAGCGTCCGCCGCTGCGCCTAGATGCGACTCGCTCCCACTCCCGGGATCGCCTCCGTCTCACAACGACGGACACCTACCAAGCCGACCTCAAGGCGCAGCCGATCGAACGGACCGGCTACCACACCATCGAGGTAGAAGTCTTGGACAACCCCTCCGACCAAGTTGCCGCCCGCCTGGAGGTTGAGGAGGGTACGAAGGTCTTCGTACGAAGGCGGGTCCATTTCGTCGACGACCTGGCCAGCCATATCGGCGACACCTACTACCCGTACGATCTCGTCCGGGGCAGCGATATCGAGACTCCTGGCCAGCTCGACCGGGGCGGCAACCGCGTCCTCGAAGAACTCGGGCACGCCGTCGTTCGCCGAAACGACGAGATCTCGGTCCGCATGCCGACACCTCAGGAGGCAAACCTCCTCCAGATCGCTGGGGGCGTGCCCGTCATGGAAACACTGCGCACCGGCTATGACGCTGGCGACCACCCGGTAGCGCTCTACCACGGCGTCTGGCCCGGCGACCGCCACGTCATGATCTACGAGGTGCGCACCTAATGCATTCCTTCGTGGAAGCCTCCTCACCCCCCACTCCTGAGGCCATTCGCATCGAGCTCGTAACTCCGGACGTAACCAGGCCCCTCCGCAAACAATTTCTCATGCAGCACAGGACGCTCGACGACCTCGCACGCTCCGACGGCCACTACCCGGACGCCGGCTACTATGTTGCCCGAACGTCCGACGGCCACATACTCGGCACCGCCTCCACTCGTCCCGAGCGCCCACCCTGGGCCTCAGACACGCCGAACGCTTGGCGCATTCGAGGAATGGTTACGGTCCCTCAGATGCGCGGTCAAGGCATCGGATTCCGCTTGCTCCAAGCGGTCATTGCGCACGCTTCGGCTCGCGGCGCCCGTCTGGTTTGGTGCAACGTACGGAGCGAGGCCATACCCTTCTACCGGCGAGCAGGACTCAGGACCACCGGCGACTCATGGCAAGACCCCGACACGGGACCTCACATCGCCATGTACCGGGACTTACGTGAACCTCCCTGACCTTGGCCGCCGTCGTGGAGAGGGGAGCCTGACGATGCAACTTGCAGCGCAGGACGTCCGCGACGTCGTTGCTACGTACATCCGGGCGTAGGTCGAACAGGACCCCGACTTGATCGTGACCATCTTCGCGGATGCGGCCACGTATCACGAGAGAGTGCTCGAAGCGCCAATCCGGACCCGGGATGGAATCCGCGCGTACTGGCAGGCGAAGGTCGTTGAGTCGCAGGCCCGCATCAGCTGCGATCTACTGAATCTGTACGTCGATGGGAACACGGCCATCGTTGAGTGGGAAGCCCAATTCGACGACTTGACTGACAGAGTGCGCAAACGAATGCGAGAGGTCGCGATCCTCGTCTTCGAGGGCCAGCTGATCGCCAGCCTCCGGGAGTACTGGTCATCCGAGCAAATCGCTAACCTCTGTCCTGGAGGGCATCATCCGACTGCCACGTCATGATCAGTGACGTGCGGACCTAATGCATTCCTACGGGGAAACCTCCCCATGCCCCCTCCTGGGGCCCTTCGCATCGAGCTCGTAACCCCGGACGTAACCTGCCCTTTCTGCGCCCTCTCGGTCCTCAGTCCGTCAGGTGGTCACGACCCTCGGCACTCATTCGACGCGCTGCCGTCAGCAGATCCCGCCCGTGATCGGATGAGCCCGCGCCTAGCTCCGCTTAGCCGCTAAGGGCCTCCACGACGGTGGGACAAACAAGTTGGCCAAGCTGGATTGCAAGCGCCGGTAGGAGGCTTCCCTCTTGCCCTTCCTCGACAAGCGTGGTCTTGAGCCAGTAGGCGAAACCTGCGTTCAGGACGCCGCAAACCGCCAACCCCGCGGCCTTGGCAACCTTGGAGTGCTTCAGCACATGCACTATAAGAGCAAGGTCCTGATCGATAATCGTGAGGGGATTGAGACCAGGTGGGCCCAGTAACTCGTCCGAGGCAGCATGAAGCCGGCTGAGCACGTCTTTGGCGACGGATGCTGGGGGCGAACTCGACGCAGACGGACCAAGCGAAACAGCGTTCGGGGAAGCGTCCGCATTCGCCCGCCCAGCCTGAGAACGTGGGGCAGCCTGCGTAGCACAACTGGCCCCGAACAGAAGAACCAGTGCTAGAACGAGCAATGGCCTTCGGCTCAACGAGCCTCCCCTCGAGTCCGGTGACGGACTCCTCCCCCAAACAGGGGTCCCCTTCTAGTCGTCGGCAACTGTGGCTCCTCGCTTGTGTAAGACGTTAGGCTCTTCAGCGCGCGGCAAACGCAGCCGAAAAGGGATTGACAAAAAGTGGCCTGTTTTCTACTCCCGCGAAATTATTGCGTGAAGGCCGTCCAGCCGGTGACGCCGTCGTTTGAGCCGTAGACCACCCGCTCCGTCGTCACGGCGAAGAACTTCCCGTTCTCCCACGACAGGCCGTGGACGTCCTTGCGCAACGCGGTGAAGCGCCACTGCAGGCCCCCGTTCTCCGAGACCAGCACCCCGCCTGGGCTGCCCAGCAGGATCCGTTGCGGGTTGGAGGGATCGACGAGCACGGCCTGGGTGGGGGTGCCGAGGATGCGCTGCCAGGTGGCGCCGCCGTCTTCGGTGCGCCAGAGCCCCTTGACGCCACCGACCAGCACCGAGTTCGGCGTGTCCCGGATCACGGCCATGGCCAGCGGTTCGCTCAGGGGCGGCCCGGGCAGGCTCGGGAGCCGGGAGCCGTCGACGGCGAACCGGTCGATCGCTGCGCCGGCCACCACGGAGACCGTGCCGGCCGGGCCCGCAGCGATGACGGTGCCGGTGACCCCGGCCACCCTGGTGCTGAACGTCTTGAGGTCCGTCGTGTCCTTCAGGATGCCGCCCGCAAGCACGTAGGCGGTCACCCCGTCGGACGCCACGTGGACCGGTTCCCTCGGGATATTGGTGGCGGGCAGCCACGCCTTCCCGTCGGGGCTCTCCAGGACCCCACCGGTGGTGCCGACCAGGAAGCCTTGGTGGATCGCCGCCAGCGAGAGGATCGAGTCGCTGCCGGTGATCGACCCCTGGAGGTGCCGGGTGGACAGCAGGGCGAGCACCAGGCCCCCAAGGAAGAACACGCTCACCATGACGCCGACCCACTGGATGCCCCGGTGCCTGCGGCGGGGCGGCGCCTCAGCCGCCATGCAACGCAGTCATCAGAACGCCGCCGTCAGCCGGGTCACCTCGACGCCGGCCTCGCCGACGACCACGCCAATCACATCGAATCGGCACTCCCGGAACACCGGCTTCTCCAGGGCGAGGTACGCCTCGGCCACCCGCCGGAGCTTGCGCTGCTTGCGCCAGTCGACGCCGAAGGCGGGGTCGACGTAGGCCGGCGCCTGCCGGGCCTTCACCTCCACGAATGCGAGGCAGTCCCCCCGCCGGGCAACGATGTCGAGCTCGCCGAGGCGCAGGCTCCAGTTGCGGTGGAGCACGGTCCATCCCTCTTCCCGCAGCAGGGCAGCCGCCGCATCCTCACCGACTTTCTGGACGTCCGAGTTCATGGGTATACGGTTCCCCCCCGCCGGGGCTCAAGATAGGCTGTCTGCATGACCTCCGCGGCTCCGGCCAAGCCGGAAACCACAGATCGGCCCGATGTCGACGCCCTCACCGAGCCGCAGCTCCCGTGGATCGTCATCGTCTGGAACGACCCGATCAACCTCATGTCCTACGTGGTCTACGTGTTCCAGAAGCTCTTCGGCTACTCCAAGGAGAAGGCGACCAAGCTGATGCTCGACGTCCATCATCGCGGGCGGGCCGTCGTGTCGTCCGGCCCCCGGGAGAAGGCGGAGATGGACGTCTACCGGCTCCATGCGCACGGCCTCTGGGCGACGATGACCAAGGACGCCTGACCAGTTGTTCCGGCGTCGCCGGGGTCAGGTGCGGGCCGTGCTCAGCGAGGAGGAGGGCGAGCTGCTCAGGGGGGTCGTCCGCGAGTACCTCGAGCTGCTCGACGCCGACCGGGCGCCCGGCGACCCCGTGATGGCCCGCCTGTTCCCCTCGGCCAGCCTGGACGACCCGACCGTCGCCGCCGACTTCCACGACCTGTCGGCCGACGACCTCGACCAGCACAAGCGCCAGACCGCCAAGCGCGTGCTCGACTACCTCGAGCCGGGGGACAACCGTCCCCTCACGGACGAGGAGCAGGAGGCCTGGCTGGTCTTGCTGACCGACCTGCGCCTCGCCATGGGCGTGCGCCTGGGGGTCACCGAGGAGACCTTCAACACCTTCCCCAACCCCAACGACCCTGCCCAGTGGCCACTGGCGGTCCTGCACTACCTGGGGTCGCTGCAGGAGAGCCTGGTCAACGCCATCAACCCGTGACGAACGGGGCCCTGAACCAGCGCACTAGTCGTTCAACGCCTCCAAGGGGTCCCTGCGGTCCGAGTGCTTCAACTCCTCGATGTTGACGTCGCGGAACGTCCGGACGCTCACCTGCGAGACGAAGCGGGTGGGCCGGTAGACGTCCCAGACCCAGGCGTCGTTCAGCGTCAGCTCGAACCAG
>DASPZW010000481.1:0-4812 GCA_035636055.1 Actinomycetota bacterium | reverse complement strand
TGTCTCGCAGGCCCTGGAGAGACTCGCCCTTGTTCAGCTGGCTCCCCACCCGGCGCCTGAAATCGGGTTGCTGGAGGTAGCGCAGGATGAAGAGCGTCTTGACCAGCCGGCCATACTCCTGCAGGGCTCGGGCAAGGGCGTTCCGGCGAGGCTAGGCCTGGAGCTTGGTGAGCACGAGCGACGGCAGCACCGTCCCCTCGTGGATGGAGGCCCCGAGGCGCAGCAGATCGTCCCAGTGCTCGACGATGTGCCCGCTGTCGATCTTGTTGCGGATCAACCCCCTGACGTCGCCGGGCACGATCGTGTCGTCGACGTGCCACAGGCGCTGGTCGGCGAGGTCACGGATGCGCGGCGAGAACGCCAGGCCGACCAGGTCATAGGCTCCGAACAGCAGGTCGGTGAAGCCGGCGGTGTCGGTGGTGTGCTCGGTGATCGAAAGCTCGGAGTCGCGGTCGCGCAGGGCGAAGATCTCGTCGAGGGCGAAGAGACCCTCCCGGACCCGGGTGGGAATCACCCTGGTCCCGAAGGTGGCGTAATGGTCGGTCACCCCGGTGAGCACCGAGATCCCCTTGCCGAACCCGAAGTAGCGGGGCAACGCACCAGCGTTGGCCGCCTTGACTGGGACCGGGAAGCGCTGCCCGTCCGACGACGAGAACGTCCCGTCGCCCCAGAGCTGTGCTGCGGGGAGGTGATGATGGTAGTTGACGACCTCATCGGTGGCCGCGGTCAAGGTCTCCTCCCGCAGGTACCAGGCGGTCGCGTGGGCCAGTTGCTCGTACGACAGGCCCGATGCGCGGGCCATCGCCACCGGCCCGAGGTTGGTGGCCTGGGCGAGGATCGCGAAGAGCGCGGGACGGGTGGCTGCGACGTGGCGGGGACTGGGTTCGCCACGGGCCTTGAGGTGCAGAAGGTCCTTGGAGAAACCACTCCAGCGGTCCACCTCCAACAACAGCTCCGGCAGGGCGACCAGCGGTAGCAGGCCGGCCAGGCGCCTGCGCAGCTCCTCGGCAAAAGGCGGGGTCTCGACCGCCTCCAGAGCTGCCAGGGCGAGCTTGCCTCCCTCCACCCGAGCCTCGGTGTTGGCAGGGAGCCGATCCGCCACCGCGAGGGTGACCTCGTGCACCTCCTCCTTCAGAGCGGCGACGAAAGCCGCCCCGTCGGGAGGCAGCCCCCTCTCGCCAAACCACGACTCACGCCGGGCTCCCCAGGCATCGGGTGCGTAGAGCCCGGCGTCCAAGCGCGTGTAGCGGCGGCTGCCTTCGACGATGAGATCGCCGGCCCGCAGTGCCGCACGCATCTCCGAGACCAGCGCCAGCTCCCAGGCTCGCCGGTTTACGCCGGCTGGGCCGGTCACAATGGTGCTCCACCGCCGAGGAACGAAGCCCACGGGCGCTCCCGGGGGGACCTTGCGCCTCCGGTCGTTGCCCATGGCTCGCAGCGTCTCGATCCCGGCGGCAAGCTCGTCGTCGGCCCGGGTCGGCACGAAGCGCAGGCTCCCCAGGACTTCCGGCACGAAGGTGCGGATGTAGGGGAACCGGTCTCCCAGCAGGTCGACCAAGTTCTCGGTCTCAGCCCGATCCAGGGCCTTGCTCTCGTCGACCACGCGGCCGAGGTCCTCGCGGGAAACGCAGCGGAACACCGCCGCACGGACGTCCTCGGCGGGGATGGAGGCGTCGAGTAGGATCTCGGCGACCGCCCGGAAGAGCCGAGCGTTGTCGGCATGGGCCTCGACCTGCGCTGCTTTCATCTCCGTCAGCTCGTCGCCGGCCTGCGTGAACACCCTGCCGACCAGAGCGTCGAACATCTCGACGATCACGTCGGTCACCTCCTCGGCTCGGATGCTGAGGAAGGCAAGCATGAGTGTCTGGCGCTTCGCCGGCGGATACCGGCTGAGGTCACGCGCACGCAGCCGCCTCACCCCGCCAGCCCACTGTCGGCGCCGGCTCGGGGTGACCAGGCCCCAGTCGATGCTTTCGACCGACGCCTCACGGGTGGAGGCGAGCCTCTGGCACTCCAGCCGGATCGAGCCCGCCGATGGTGCGCGGGGAGGGGTTCTCAGCATGGCAAGAGCGCTCTGGCCCTCCTCGGCCTCCCACAGGGCGTCCAGCCGGGCTCGCTGGTCGGTGGACAGTTGTCCGGAGATGCGAACGAACAGGTTGTCCTCGGCATCGGCGCGGACGTGGCGGATGAGCCGGTCCAGCCGGTCAGGCGCCGGACGCAGAACTCCCTGGGAGAACAGCCAGTCGTCCGCGCCTTCCATGAGGGCGGCAGCGTTGGCCGTTTGCGCCACCTTGTCGGCCAGGAAGGCCCTGAGATCCTGCTCAGGGTGTTCGCCGCTGCGTGGGTCTGGGAGCGGACGTAGTTCTGGGCCTCCCAGTTGAGCCTGTCCCGGGTCAGGGGCGGGTAGCACTCGTCGGTGACCGGGGTGAGCCCGACGTTGCAGGTGTCGGAGATGAGCTTGGCCGACACGGACTCGACCACGCCTTCGGCCCGTGTGGGCGCGCCGCCGATATGCGTGTACTCGTCGAGGAAACCGGTCCAGCCGTGGACCTCGATGGGCACGTCGGCGATCTCGACTTCGGGCAACATCGACTCGACCACGGAGCGCAGCTTCGTCAGCGAGGCTGGCTCCTCGACGGCGTCGAGGGGGCTGGCGACAATGCGGTCGTGGCCTTCATGGTGCTCGATGCGCAGCTACGGGTTGGTGGGGAGCCCGGCAGCGGTCCTCCGCCAGGCATCGTCGAGGGCACGGGCGAGCTGGGCGACCACGGTGGTGGGGTCCGGATCCAAGGCGAGGTCCTCACAAGCCTGATCCCGCTGTGTTTGCCAGGCATCGGGTGAGAGCAGATCGGCTCGCGGGTCACCCCAGCGGGTGCTGGCGGGGGCGTAGACATCCCGGCGGCGCAGCCCCATGCGCAGCTGGTCGAGCACGCAGCAGGCGTAGGCGGCCCGGTTGACCGTCCCGTCCTCACGATCGCTCACGTGAGGCCTCCACGAGGTGTTCACCACGGCGAGGGGCACCTCGGCATCGGGAAGCCGCGTGGCGTGGGGCCGCTCGTCCAGCCACCGCCCGAGGGCTTGGTAGGCGTCGAGCACCGGGCGGGCAGAGACCGTGGACTCGAAGTCGATGGCGTCGATGAGGTTCGGGAGGAACCGGCGGATCTGCGGGTAGCAGGCCACCAGGCGCTCGTGGAAGGGGTCAGCCGGCGGGCGCATCAGCGCCTCCACGGTCCTCAAGGCCGCATCAATGCGCTCCCGGTCGGTGTGCAGGCACCCCAGGGCGGCGGCGATGGCGTCGTCGCTGTCGTCAAGCGCGTCGAGGAGGGAACGCATCGAGGCGTGCAACTCGCCCACCGCCTGGTCGTAGTCAGCGAGCTCGCCCGCCCGTCGCTTCTTGCCCCGGTTGGTGGCCAAGCGCTGCAGGTCCCCGAAGACGACGTCGAAGATGTCGATGACATCGTCACGAGCGCTGGCCGTGAGGACGTGGAAGAAGGCGATGAGGGTGGCCGTCCGGCGGTCAGCAGCCAGATCGGCGAGCTGGGTGACCCAGGCATCCCCGGCGTAGCGGGCCAGCCTGGCCACCCGGCGGACCGGCAGCTTCGACAGGTCGAGCTCGCCGGCGCCGAGGGCGCGAACCTCGCCGAGGCGCTGCAGCGCCTGGATCAGCCCTCCGATCGAGGGGGTGAACGGGGGGCGACGGAGTCGGTCCAGCTCGGAGCGGCGCCGGCCTTGGGGGACCACCAGGAGGGCGTCCAGCCGGGTCCTCGGCTCAGGAGACGCGAGCCCGGCCAGGCGGGCCATGAACTGGCGTGTCGCACCCTCGCGGACGCTTCCCACCAGGCGGGCCAGCACATTCGCCCCCGGCAGGAGCACCCGCTGGCTGAGCATCCGGCGATGCGCCGCCCCGGAACAGCGCCGAGGCCCCGGGATCGTCGGCCCAGGCTTGGCGGTAGAGCCACAGGCCCAGGAAGAAGTGCGCCGGCTGGCTGGCGAAGTCGCGGTAGCCGTAGCGACGGCGGATCTCTGCCGTGTGCTTCCAGCGCACCGCTAGCTCCCTGTAGCCGGCCAGGACACTGGGATCCTCAAGGCCGAGCTGGCCAGCCACGGACGCCACGACCGGCCCCGGTACAGCGGAAGGGTCGGCCAGGAAGGTGCCGATGGCCCGCACCGTCACGAGCTGCACGGCGAAGCCCAGACGGGTCACGTCCCCCGGCGCGCCAGGCCCACATCGGCGTCGCTCAGGTGGCACCACCGGCCCAGCCAGTCCCGGTCGATATCCTCGGGGAAGGCGCCATAGCCGCATTGGTCGGGCGCCTCCACGATGACGGGCAACGCCCCGGCCTCCCCAAGGCTTCCTGGTGGATGGTCATTCTGTCAGGAATCGACCCCCTTCCGCGGCTGGCAACCTGCCCGGTTGAGGCCAGGGAGGACGCCCGATTCCATCCTTATCGCAGGAAAGAAGGAGGCGTGGGCGATCACAGAGAGGCATCGATGGCGGCCGAGCAGGGGATATCGAGGGCGTCGTCGGCGACTTCCTGACCGATCTGGCCCAGACGAAGATGACCACGTAGGGGCCGGCGCACGCCCTGGGTCGAGCAGACTCTTGAGGCCGATCCTCAGAGGCACTGGCCGTTCAGGATCCTGCACCGATCCTCGTCACAGGCCAGATCGCCGTACGCAACATCGGCAGGGACCAGCCGACCCTGCTCATCACCAACGACATGACCACCAAGGCCAGGGACCTCTTCACCCGCTACGCCGAGCGGATGCTCATCGAAAACGAGCTGTCCTCCTACATCAAGGGCTTCCAGG
>DASPZW010000480.1:0-6527 GCA_035636055.1 Actinomycetota bacterium | reverse complement strand
TCTCGGTAGGTCTGCTGGATTCCTTCACGCTTCGGGCGGCAAGCAGCGCGACGGCTGCCAGGCCGATGAGGCTCACGATCCCGTAGGTGTCCATCGTCGAAGTCCCCTCTCGTCCCCCCCAGTATCGGCACCCCGGGGGGCGTCGCATAGCCTGCGTAGTGCCTCACCCGTCGGCGGGCGGCCAGGGATTCGCAGGCGGGGGAGGGGGCGGCTGGGGCGAACTGTAGCCGGGCGGCGGCGGGTAGCCGGGCGGGGCGTAGCCCGGCGGTGGGTAGCCGGGCGGTGGGTAGCCCGGCGGTGGATACCCGGGCGGGCCGTAGCCCGGCGGTGGGTAGCCGGGGTAGCCACCGGGCGGGAACCAGCCCGGCGGGTAGCCCTGCGGCGGGTTGGGCGGCCCGTAGTACCGCACATCACGGCTGAAGCCCAGGATCGGATAGAAGACGAACGGCAGGAAGAACAGCCCCACGGCGTAGCCCTCGCTTTTGCCGAACGCCTTCGACAGATCGAGATAGATGAGGACCTGGAACACGATGTTGACAAACGGGGCGTACACGAGGAAGACCCACCACCACGGGCGGTTGATGAGCTCGAGGGTGACGATCCATTTGTAGACCGGCACGATGGCGGGCCATCCCTCGCGCCCTGCCTTCTTGAACATCGCCCACCTCCCCACCAGGATGGGGATGGAGAACGCCGCGACGAGGGCGAGTTCGACAAGCAGGATGGCCGCAATCGCCGCGCCGGGAGAGTTGTTCTGCTGGAGGGGGAGGACATGCATGGAAGCCGGCCGACGGTCAGTGCCGGGCCCGGCCTATTGCGGGGGCGGACCCGACTGGCCCCCTCCCTGGGGCGGGTAGCCGGGGGCCGGCGGGTAGCCCGGGGCCGGCGGGTAGCCCGGAGCCTGCGGGTAGCCCGGAGCGGGAGGGTACCCCGGTGCTGGCGGGTAGCCACCGGGCGGGTAGCCACCCGGGGGGTACTGCATGGCGGCCGCAGGGCCGACGTACCGATCGTTACTGAAGGCCAGGATCGGGATGAAGATGAACCCGAGGAAGAACAGGCCAATCCCAAAGCCGGTTCCCTTGCCGAAGGACTTCGCCAGGTCGATGGACCAGATGATGACGAACACCCAGCCAATGAACGGGAGAAAGAAAAGGAGAAGCCACCAGCCGGGCCTCCCGGTGATCTTCAGCCCCAGGTAGACGTTGTAGAAGGGCACGAACCCTGCCCACAGGGGGTGCCCGGCCTTCTTGAGGATAAGGCCGTAGCAGTAGCCGTAGAAGATGTAGACGACGACATAGAACAGAAGGAATCCGGCGATGAGGCCGCCGCTGACGCCGGTCGACGTCGTGGTGTCCTGCGCGAACAGCAATCCGCCCATCTGCAGAGCCTCCCTGGTGGTAGGGCCTGCCAGGATTGTTGCCCATAGTTCCCGGGAAGTAAAGGCTTCGGGCTTTCCTACAGGTTCTCGATCTCGACCGGCTCGATGTCGCCGGCGGGCTCGAAGCCGAACACCTTGGCATAGAAGTAGAGCTCGGCCTCCAGGGAGCGCCGGATGTTCTGCGCCTTGCGGAAGCCGTGCTGCTCCCCCTCGAAGGCGATGTAGGCAAACGGGAGGCCCTTGGCGCGCAGCGCATCGACCATGACCTCCGCTTGGGACGGGGGGACCACCCTGTCCTCGAGGCCCTGCAGCAGGATGAGGGGGCAGGACAGCCGCTCGGTGAAGTGGATCGGGGAACGCTGCCGGTACCGCTGTACCTCGTCCGGGTACGGGCCGATCAGGGAGTCGAGGTACCGGGACTCAAACTTGTGGGTGTCCTTGGCGAGCGCCTCGGCGTCGGCGACCCCGTAGTAGCTGGCCCCCGCGGCGAACACGTCGTGGAAGGTGAGGGCGCACAGCGTCGTGTACCCGCCGGCGCTCCCGCCACGGATCGCCAGCCGGGCGGGGTCGGCGTCCCCGCGTTCCACCAGGAACCTCGCCGCCGCGATGCAGTCGTCGACGTCGAGGATCCCCCACCGGCCTGTAAGGCGCTCCCGGTAGGCCCGACCGTAGCCGGTGCTGCCCCCGTAGTTCACGTCCACCACCCCGAAACCACGGCTGGTCCAGAACTGGATCTCCAGGTTCAGCGCCGACGACGTCGCCGAGGTCGGGCCGCCGTGGCTGAAGACGAGCAGGGGCGGCCGTTCACCGGAAGGGGCCACGGGCACCTCGGGGTTCGTGGGCCGGTAGTAGAGGGCATGGGCGGTCACCGAGTCGCCGTCGAGGGCGCTGGGGAAGGAGATGGGCTCGGCCACCGAGACGATCGCCGGGTCGACCTCGTGGCTGAGGCTGCGCCGCACCACCTGCTCGCTGCCGGTGGCCGTGTCATAGACGACCACGGCCGGCGCCTGCACCGGGCTGGCGCCGATGAAGGCGAGCCGGGTCCCCGAGCTCACCAGGCTCGCAGGCGAGAACGAGCGGTAGGCGAGGCCCAGGTCCTCGTACGCACCCCCGGAGGTGATGCGGCTCAGACGGGTGCCGCCGGAGCCCCCGACCAGGCAGACGACGCTGCCGCCGTCCCCGCCCGGAGCGGGCTCACCCGCAGCGGGCGCCCCGGGAACGAAGGCGTAGGTCGAGAGGCCGAAGATCCACTGCGGCACCCCAAGCTCGGCGTCGATGGGAGCGACGGGCTCGACGCTACCGTCGCGGTCCACGTACAGGTTCCACCAACCGCTGCGGTCGGAGATGAAGTACAGGGCACCCGACGGGCCGAAGGCCGGCTGGAAGATCGACTCCGCCGGGCCCCCGGCGACGAGCCGCCGGCCCCCGAGCCTGGCCCCCTCCCCCAGTTCGGCAACCCACAGCTCCGTGCCGTCCCACGGCATCCTCGGGTGACCCCAACTCGTCCACGCCAGCCGCCTGCCGTCGGGGCTCAGGCGGGGGAACGAGAAGAAGGCAGCCCCTCCGACGAGGACGCGCGGCGGCGCCGAGCCGTCCGCCGGGATGGCCACGATCTCGTTGACCGGTTCCCTGCCGGTAACGTGGCGCTCCCGGACGCAGATGACCCAGGCGCCCCCCGGGGTCACCACGCCGTCGGCGTAGCGGTCCCCGCGTGGGAGGAGCGGCTCGGGGGTGATCGCCCGGGGCGCCGCCCCCGGATCCACCCGGTACAGGCGCTGATCGTCGAAGTTGGAGAAGTAGACCGTCGTTCCGTCCACCCAGTAGCTGCCGCCGCCATACTCGTGGACGGTCGTGCGAGCGTTGAAGCCTGCGGGAACGACATCGGAGACCGTGCCCTTGGTGCCACTGGGCGAGCGACGGACGACGACGCTGCGGCCCCCCTCGTCGGGGCGTCCCTCCAGCCAGAAGAGGTCGTCGCCGGACCACGCGACCTGGCCAAGGCGCACGCCGCCCGAGGCGACCAGTGCCGCAGTGATGGGCGACGGCCACGACCCGTACGACACGGGCGAGGTCACGGGCTCACCTTGACGGTCGCCATCATGGCGGGATGGATGAGGCACCGCAACGTGTAGGTCCCCGGCGACGTGAACTGCAGCGAGTACGTCAGCAGGCCGGGCGGGTAGGACATGAGCAGGCCGGAGTTGTGGAAGCCGCTGCCGGGGTAGAAGCCGCCGAAGACCATGCGCGGCCGGGTCTGGGTCCCCAGCGGGGGCCCCTCGCCGCCCGAGTTGCGGACCGCGGCGTTGTTGATGTGCACGATCCCATCCGACCCCTTCGTGAGCAGGCCCACCGCGCTGTCGGGCGGGTTGACGGCAATGGCGTGGGTCCCGTAGACGTTGAACGACACGGTCTGGCTCACGCCGACATCGAGTTCCTGCGGGCCGAACGTGGTCACCAACGTCGACGTCACGCGGTCGCCGGCGGTGATGCCTGCCACGTTCGTCGTCGTCACGGCGGCCGCGTCCTGGGCGGCGGGCGCCAGGGCGGCGACGACCCCGTCGACCTGGGAACTCCCCGCCGCCGACACCTGGGCCGGACCGGGGATCGTCTGGGCGGGTGGCACGACGTCGATCTTACCGATCATGTTCGGGTGGACGAGGCAGCGGAAGGTGTACGTCCCCGGGTTGATCGTCGCCGAAAGCGGCACGGTGAACGTCGAGGTCGGGGGGAGCCAGCCGCTGTTGTAGAAAACCTGGCCGCCGCTGAAGGCCGGCTGGTCGCCCTGCGCGCATGCGGTGGTCGCCGGCGGGGTTCCGGTGTCGAGGAAGCACGGCTGCGCGGCGGCCGGCAGCGCGTCCCCGCCCCGGCCCGGCTTCGGGAAGATCGCGGGCAAGGCGGTCGACCTGGGGGCGGCGTCGACGAGGGTCCCGAACGTCACGGTGTGGGACTCTCCCGACCAGACCTCGTTGAACTTGATCGTGTCACCCGGATGCACCCGGAGCTCGTTGGGGAAGAACTCGTCGGCGGCGATGGGGATGGTGGCAGACGAGGCGTCGACCGACACCGAGAATGTCTGCGGGCCGATGGGGGCCGGAGCGGGCCGGGAGGGCGTGCTCGCCGCCGGGGGTTTCTTCGAGGTACAGGAGGCGGTCGCCACCAGCACCATCACGGCGAGCATCCCCAGATATTGCAGCGGTTTGCGGACCGGCCTTCGCACGTGCCGATCCTACCGTCGGGGTGGCCGCCGAGCGGCGCCCCCAACCGGTCAGTGCGCGTCGGGATGCTGACCGAGCAGTTGCTGGAGGAGTTGCATCAGGTCGATCACTGCCCCGTGGGACGTGGCGGCGCCCGGATTTGCCTGCGCCTGCTGGGCCTGCGTGCCGGCGGACGACTTCTGGCCGGTGAGGGGCCCGGTGAGGCTCTGGATCGCGGTGCCGAGCCCGGACAGCGTCGGGTCGCAGGCGAGGACCGGCGAGAGGGCGTTGACCGGGCTGAGGATCTCGGAAAGCAGGTTGCCCGACTCGGGGCTCGCCGCGGAGCCTGCTCCGCCGAGTGGCGTTCCGGAGCCGGCCTGGAGGGTACGGGTCAGCGCCCCGACGGCGCAGGGCAGGGCGCTCACGACCGGCAGTCCCGGAGCTGCCGCCGGCTGCGCCGTGGTCGAGGTCTTGCTCACCGCCACAACGGGCGCCGCAGGTGCCGCCTGGGCGGGTGCCGGCTCGGCTGGGGCCACGATGGGCACGGCGACGGGGATCGGCCTGAGCTGCGACCCGGCTGCCGCCGAGCCGCTGAGCGCACCGGCGGAGACGGCGGTCGCCACCGCGACCGACGCTCCAATCTCGGCGAAGCGTGACAGGGGCGACAGGGTCGCAGCTCCGGGCGAGGCCGTGACGCTGTGCGCAAGGCGCTGGCCCAGGAGCAGCTGGCGGCGGAACAGTCCGGTCAGGTGCGACGGCGAGGCAGCCAGCAGCCCCAGCAGCGCTCGCATGGCGTCCCGGGGCCGGCGCCGGGCGATCGCCTGGCACAGCCGGCACGATCGCATGTGCGCGGCGACGTCCTCCCGGGACATCGCCGCCGGGTCGGTGGCAAGCATGCTCGCCATCCTGCGGCACTCCGCCATCTCCTCTTCGGCCAGGTCCAGGCTCGCCAGCTCGACGCGCATCCGCTTGCGGGCACGTGACAGGGAGATCTCGACGGCACGGGTGCTGATTCGCAGGGCGACTGCGATGTCGGCGTAGGACATGCCCTCCAGTTCACGGAGCACCAGCACGGTGCGCTGGCGCTTCGGGAGCCGGCCGAGTGCCTTGTGGACCGTCGTAACCGCGATCTGGGCAGAGACCGACTCCCAGACATGGTCCGGCTGGGCAGTGGTCTCCATCTCGACGAGATCGACGGGGTCCGTCGGCTGGGGGCGGCGGACCTGGCGCCGAGCCTCGTCGATGCAGACGTTGCGAGCGATCTGCAGAAGCCAGGCACCGAACTGGTATTCGCCGTTGAACCGGGGCAGGGCGTGCAGCGCTCGGGCGAACACCTCCTGCGTGAGGTCCTCGGCGTCCGAGCCCTTCATCGAGGAGACGAAGGAGTAGACGCGGGGGTAGTAACGCTCGACCAGTTCATCCGTGGCCTGCGGCAGTCCCGACTGGGCAGCCTGGACCAGGATTCTTTCAGTCATGGCGCGTCGTCTGGGGCAACTACCGAGTCTCCTGGCTCCGTTTGGGACCTACTTCCATTTTCTAGGGAAGAACTAGAGAAAACCCAGCAGCCATACACCATGCCAATATTTAACGGGGCACAGCGTGTTAACACAAATCGTCAATCGTCCGGATCGGCCAGATCATGTCGGTCTGGGCACAATTTAATCAGCGCGGGCACGCCAGCGATCTTCTCATCGTCCAAATGCGACCACAGGATGCCGGGGGGACCCCGCAGTCCGGCTGGTCGGTCGGGCGGTAGCGTTCGGATGGTCGCCTCGGGCGTAACGATGACGTCCACCCGGAAGTCGTGCTCCGTCTCGGGCAGGTCCTCGTCCAGGACCTGGACGGCGTGGACGGTCGTCGCCACCCGGGTCCAGTCGCCGATGACTCCCGCCTCGCGGGCGAGGGCGAACTCCAGGTCCGAGAAGCCGCCCCCCTTGCCGATCCGGACCCCCTCG
>DASPZW010000479.1:0-4802 GCA_035636055.1 Actinomycetota bacterium | reverse complement strand
TTCGCCACCGAGACGCTGTCGCTCGGGATCAACATGCCCGCGCGGACCGTCGTCATCGAGAACCTCACGAAGTGCACCGGCGAGCGCCACGAGGTCATGACGGCCGGGGAGTTCACCCAGCTCACGGGCCGGGCCGGGCGCCGGGGCATCGACGCCCTCGGCCACGCCGTCGTGCTCCGCCAGCCCGAGTTGCCGTTCCAGCAGATCGCCGGGCTGGCCTCGACCCGTACGTACCCGCTCGTGTCGTCGTTCCAGCCCTCCTACAACATGGCGACCAACCTGGTCCGCAACTACTCCCTGGAGGAGGCCGAGCACCTCCTCAACTCGTCCTTCGCCCAGTACCACGCCGACAAGGACGTCGTGGTCCTGGAGCGCCTCATCGAGCGCAACGACGTCTACCTCGCCTCCTACCGGGAGAAGATGGCCTGCGACCGGGGCGACTTCGAGGAGTACTGGCGCCTCCGCGACCGCTCGGCCCGGCTGGAGCGGTCCCTCTCGCGCTGGCAGCAGACCGAGGGGCGTGAGCAGACCCGTTCCGCCCTCTCCGCCGCCCGGCCCGGCCAGGTGTACGTCGTCCCGTCGGGCAAGATGCGGGGGCCGATCGTGGTGGTCGGCGCACAGCGCTCGAAGCGGGGCGAGCCCCGGCTGATCGCCGTCACCCGGGAGCGCAAGCTGGTGCGCCTCACCACCCGGGACTTCGCCCGCCCGCCGAGGCCGGTGGGCAACCTGCCGCTCGTCGCCCCCGGGGACCTGCGCCAGAAGACCCCGCCCTCGGTCGACCCCGAGATGCGCAAGCGCCTGGCGTCGGCCCTGGCGGCCCTCGACCTGCCGGCCGAGGTATGGGAGCCGGAGCCGCTCCCCGAGGAGCGGGAGGGCGGGGACCTCTCGCGCCTGCGGGCCAGGGTAATGGCCCACCCGTGCAACCGCTGCCCCGACCTCGAGCTGCACTCGCAGTGGGCGGCCCGGGCGGCCCGCCTCGAGAGTGAGAACGAGCAGCTCCGCAAGCGGGTCCGGGGCCGCACCGAGACCCTCTCGCGCAAGTTCCACAAGGTGCTGGAGGTGCTGGAGGAGTTCGGCTACGTCGACGGCTTCGACCTCTGCCCGAAGGGGTGGATGCTGGCCCGGCTCTACAACGAGTCCGACCTCCTCGTTGCCGAGACGCTGGCCAACGGCTGGCTGTCCGGCCTCCAGCCCGCCGAGATGGCGGCCGTGGTGTCGACCTTCGTCTTCGAGAGCCGGGGGCCGTTCGAGGTCGTCGGGTCGATGCCCACGACCAACAGCCGCAAGGCGTACGCAAGCATCACCCACCACCACGAGCGGATCCGGCGCCGGGAGCGGCGCGGGTCGCTGGAGCTGACCCGGGCGACCGAGACGGGGTTTGCAGAGATCGCCTACCGCTGGTGCCGGGGCGTGACCCTCGAGCAGATCCTGGCCGAGGAGGACCTGACGGCAGGCGACTTCATCCGCAACTGCAAGCAGACGATCGACCTGCTCCGCCAACTGCGGGAGGCGGCCGGGGAGCCGAAGCTGCAGGAGGCGCTGGGCAATGCGATCGACGGCCTGAACCGCGGGGTCGTCGCCTACGCCGGAGCGATCTAGTGTGGAGTCCCGCGGGATCCATCGGGGTCCAGAGGACTGACACGAGAATTCCGGGGCGGCGGGCGGCCATGGGGGGTCGACCGCTCTTCGTGGTCATTTCGGGGTCGCCATTTTCCCATACCACCCGTTGTGGGGCCCTGCAGAAGCCACCGACCCCAACTGTGGCTGTTTGACCGCGCCTGGCGCGGCGAGACAGCCAAAGATGCACCGGGACCCGCCAGAGGGCGACCACAGAACGTGGTGACGCTGGAATGACGCAGCCGGTCCGAGGCCGCGCAAGGGACTCCATTCTCATGCGCGGTCTCATTCGCGGGAGTGGACCCTGACGTTCTGTCCCATGCTGATCTTTGAGCCAAAACCGCTCATTTCTGCACGTTATGACTCAAGTTGGGAGCGGGGCTGACGTAGTATCGGGACTCGTGAATTCCCCCTTCGGCAAGGCCTTTGTCATTGCGAACGCGCGCGCCGGCAAGGGGGCGCGCCACCCTGACGAGTTCGAGAAGATTCTTGCCGGGGCCGGGCTGGACTTCGACCTGCACGTTACCGAGCGGCGCCACCATGCGGTCGAGCTGGCCCGCCAGGCCATCGACGACGGCTGGACGTACCTCGTCGCCGTCGGGGGCGACGGCACCATCCACGAGGTCGTCAACGGGATGATGGGGGACGGGGGACCGCGCAACCGTGACGCCGTCCTCGGCATCGTCTCCGCGGGCTCGGGCAGCGACTTCGTGCGGACCTTTGGCCTCCCCGACGATGCCTCGCACGGCGTCGAGCACCTGACGGGCGACGGCTTCGTCGACATCGACCTCGGCCGGGTGACCTTCACGACCGAGGGGGGGGAGTCCACCGAGTGGTTCCCCAACATCGCCGAGGCCGGCCTGGGGGCCGACGTGGCGAAGGTGGCCGAGCGCCTGCCGAGGCGCCTGGGGCGCAGCCGCTACCTCGTCGGCTTCTGGATCACGCTGGCCCGCTTCAAGGGGACCGAGGGCACGGTCGTCTGCGACACCCGCACCTACGAGGGCCGGATCACCAACCTTGTCGTCGCCAACGGCCAGTTCTTCGGCGGCGGCATGCACGTCGCCCCCAAGGCGACGCCGACCGACGGGCGGCTGGACGTCCTGATCCAGATCGGCACCAAGGCGGACTACATCGCCGCCATCACCAAGGTGTTCAAGGGCAAACACATCCCGTCGCCGGCCATCAAGGAGTACAAGGCCCGCCGCGTCGAGGTGACGACGAAGAAGCCGCTGCGGGTCGAGGCGGACGGTGAGCTGCTCGGCATGACGCCGGCGACCTTCCAGCTCTACGAGAACGCCCTTCGCCTGAAGGTCTAGTGCAGCTCAGCCCGTTCGTTGTTGTAAGACGGCTGGCCCTGCCATCGACATGACGGCGCACTGCTGTCTTCCTGCCTCATGACCGCCCCGCCCGCGACAAGCCCCTGACATGAGGACGCACTCGCGCACGACGCTGCTCCAGTCCCTGATGGTCGAGCGTCGCCTCACAAGGGAGCAGACCATCGAGGCCCTGGACCGCCGGGCCCGCGGCATGGGGATGCGAGACTTCGCCCTCAGCGTGCGCCAGCTCGATCGCTGGCTCGCCGGTGACCTCGTGACCCTGCCGAGGCCCTCCCTGTGCAGGGTCGTCGAGGCGGAGTTTGGGTATCCGGTGGAGCGACTGCTTGCCCTCAGAACCCAGAGCACGGTACCTTCGGGCGAGGTCGAGTCGGTGCTGGATGTGACTGCCCGGATGGGGCGGCTCGGCAGCGTGAACGCCGAAGACAGCACGTTGGAACTACTCAATGCCGCCGTCGAGGACATCATTGCCCGCTACGGAGGGGCCGACGCATCTCGCTCCTGAGGTGGTTCGGCTGCGCCGCCGCGTCCAGGAACTGCTCCAGCCGCCGAGAGGCCACGCGTACCGATGGGAGAGGTTCGAGACCCTATGTCTTACCAGCTAGGTCTTACCAGCTAGGCGGGAAGCCCTGGGGGCCGCGTGGGGCATAGTCAGAACAAGGAGTGGACGAGGCCCCGGGCGATGGTGTACGCCCCGACGGCCACGAACAGGACGACGATCAGGATGATGGGCCCCACCCACCAGTCCATCTGGCGATCGAGGTCTGTGGCCTCGCCCTCTTCGGCCAGGTAGAGGGCGACGCTGCGGCCGCTGTCGGGATCACGGACCACCGCGTGGTCGGCGGCTCCGTCGTCGATGGAGGATGCGCCGACCAGCAGGTCGGCGACCTCCTGGGGGCTCAGCCGCAGGGTTACTTCCTCGAGCGCGCGGCCGCGGTCGTCGGTAATGTCCACCAGATGGATTGTACGCGGGTAGCATCCGGCGAAAGCCATGCCGGAGTCGATCACGCTACGGCCTGTCACGCCCGAGGACGAGCCGTTCCTCCGCGCCCTCTACGCATCGACGCGTGAAGAAGAGCTGGCGCCGCTCGGCTGGAGCCCAATGCAGGTCGAGGCATTCCTCGACATGCAGTTCCGGGCGAGGGAGACCCACTACCGGTCGGAGTTCCCAGGAGCCGACGACGACGTCGTCCTCGCTGATGGGGTCCCCGTGGGACGGTTGTACGTCGAGCGCGGCGAGGCGCTGATCCGCATCATCGACATCGCGATCCGTCCTGGGCACCGGGGCGGAGGGATCGGCATGGAGCTGCTCAGCCGGCTGATCGCGGAAGCGTCACCGGGGGCCAGGGCGGTCGAACTCCATGTCGAGGTCAACAACCCGGCGCAGCGGCTCTACCGCCGCCTGGGCTTCGTCCCGGTGGCCGAGGTCCCCCCCTACCTCCGGATGGCGTGGCGCCCCCCTGCGGACCCCGCGGATCAGCCGAAGACGACCTCGTAGGTCACACCGGCGTCTGAAGCGCCGATCGGCACCAGGAACAGATCGAGGGCGCCGACCTTCGGGTGCGTCAGTCGGTACGTGCCCTGCGGGAGGACGGGGGAGCGTGGACCGAGGAACTGGAGCGAGAACGGCTCGCGGAACCCGGGGGCACCCGCCCGGCGCTGGATCTCGGCCAGCACCAGGGTGAAGGGCTCATCCCCCTCCAAGGGGCGGGCGTCGAAAGCCTCCCCCTTTGCCGGGTCGAAGTCGTCGGCGGTCGCGGAGGCCAGGTCGGGCACGGCGAGAGATTACAGCAGGAAACGGGCCGTTCCGCTGCGGCCCGTTTTGCGCATAGACTCCGTACCTAAGCGGTT
>DASPZW010000478.1:0-3140 GCA_035636055.1 Actinomycetota bacterium | reverse complement strand
TCGGCGTGGCAGCACTAGCCGAACCTTACAGTGCCCCCTTTCGCACCCACCGCCTCGACAACGGTCGATTCTGTGGGCTTCCACGCGCTCCCCAGCCGACTCTCCATGCCCCCCCGAGAGAGCCGTACAGTTACGAGATGCCCAACCTCCCCGTATCCCCAAGGTCCCGTCTCCGGCTGGAAGGCCTTCTAGCCAGGAGTTGGGAGGGCGCCTGCCGGGTAGTGTTCTGCGCGGCAACCACCGTGGCCTCTTCCGATACTTGGAGGATCCGCGCGCTGTCGCCGCTTTCGACTGCGACCTGCTCCTCTTGTCGCCGGAGGGAGAGGGCGACAAGGCCGGGCGAGCACTGGGGAGCCTCCCCCCCGATCCGAGGCCGATCCCAGCGGTAGCGTCCGGGGCCGCCGCCACACCATGCTCACCGACTCGGACATCCATGACACCCGACACGCTCGGGCGGCCCTCGGAGGGCTCCTGGCCGGACTGACGGGCGAACCCGCCATTTACATCTCGGGCGGTGCCGAACACCAGGGACCGCCCGGCGGGGGCCCGGTCACGATCATCTGGCAGCTCCCGAAAACCATGACTCCCGCCCATGCCCGCTGATGCCCCATGGGTGAAGCCGGGGCTGGCGGGACGCGGCCTCAAGAACGAACGTGGGCAGCGCAGGAGTGTCCCGCCGACCCACCATGCGGGGACCTCTCATGGTCAACCGCCGTTGACGGCGCTGGGGGCCAGGTTCGCCATCCTGGCGGCGAAGACGTTGACGATGCCCGCCATGGTGGTCTGGCCCTCCACCGCCGCCTGCGGCCCGTCGGGCTGGGAAAAGTAGATCCCCATCAGCGCTCGGCCCCGCCGGAGGTACACCGCCGTGAAGTGCTGGGACTGCGCTGTCACGTCTGTCGACACGAAGTCGAAGGCGACGCGCTCCACGGTCGCAACCTGGGGCCACGAGCCGTCGGGGGCCGCATTGAAGTGGGTCGTGACGGTGGGTTCGCCGACCGGGCTGACCACCGGCGAGGCGGGACAGCCGGTGGCAGCGGACTTGAGCTCGGACATGGCCTGGGCAGCCGCGGCGGGCGTCGAGTACAGCACCGCCTCCGTGCTGAGGACCACCGAGCCCTGGGCGTCCGAGGCAGCGACCTGCAGGCGGGCGGTGCGCAGCGACTCGCTCGGGAAGGTGCCGTTGCACAGGTCCAGCGTCGCCCCGCCGGCGACCCGGGTGCCACCGGGGATCGGTGCGACGGTCTCGGTTGCCCCGACATCGGACTGATGGAGGACAAGGCCAGATAGCACGGATGCCGCCGGGTCGGCGGGTGTGGCCGGTGGCGCGGGAGGGGTCACGAGATTCGGTCCGGGGGCCGCAGGAGTGGTGGCACGGGGCGTGGCGCTCGTGCTTGGTGCCGGCCCACGATGCGTGATCAGCAGCGCGCCGCCAACGAAGCCCACGATGAACCCGAGGGCGACCAGCATGGCGACCAGCGTCCGCCCGCGTGGCGGCCACAGCAGGCGCCGGTCGGTGGGAGCCGGGGCGACGTCGGGCGGGCGAGCGGAGACCTCCGGTTTGCCGGTGGTGGCGGGCCCCCACCATTCTGGGGGCGGCGGTCCACTCCCCGGCACACCCACGTTCGGCGGCGGCCAGGCGGCGGCGAGCTGGTGGTTGGATCCCGGTTCCGTTTGGGGGCCGGGGCCAGGGTCTTCGGGAAAGGAATGCGCGGTCCAACTCCGGCCGTCCCAGAACCTCCGTTGGCCCTTGAACCACGGATCGGGGTACCACCCGGGTGCGCCCTGTGCGGCCCCCGAGCCCCCTGCGCCTTCGCTCGACATGTGAGCGAGTGTGAAGCCTGCCGCTGGGTGCCACCTGAGCGTGGGCTGAGGATCGGCTGATCCGAACATCCTCCGGCGACCCGGCAGCGCGGGGCCGAGCGGCAACCGGCCAGCTTCACAGCCCATTCACAGGTCCGGCGGCGCTGACGCTCAGCAGAGGAGTGCACCATCGCTGTGGCGTCGACCCTTTGGGGCCGAGCAAGCCGAGCAAGCCGAGCAACCGGATACCGCCTGCCCCGATGAGAGAGGACCCTATGCGCGACGACTCGACGCCCCAGCCGGACATCACCGCCACCGCGGCCCTGCTCGAGGACGCCCTCTTCCAGGTGAAGCGGGTGATCGTGGGTCAGGACCGGATGGTGGAGCGGACCCTCGTGTGTTTGCTCGCGCGGGGCCACTGCCTGATCGAGGGCGTTCCCGGCCTCGCCAAGACGTTGACGGTTTCGACGATGGCCACGGTCGTCGGCGGCACGTTCAGCCGCCTGCAGTTCACCCCCGACCTGGTGCCGGCCGACATCGTCGGGACCCGAATCTGGCGTCCGTCCCGCGAGGAGTTCGACATCGAATGGGGCCCGGTGTTCGCCAACATCGTGCTGGCGGACGAGATCAACCGCGCCCCAGCGAAGGTGCAGTCGGCGCTGCTCGAGGTGATGGCCGAACGGCACGTCTCCATCGGCGGCCACACCCGCCAGGTGCCGAGCCCGTTCCTCGTGCTCGCCACGCAGAACCCCATCGAGTCGGAGGGCGTCTACGCCCTTCCCGAGGCGCAACGGGACCGGTTCCTGATGCAGCTCATGGTGGAGCACCCCTCCTACGAGGAGGAGACCGAGATCGCACGGCGGATGAGCGTGCATCCCCCAGAGGCGCAGCAGGTGCTGTCCAGCGAGAAGCTGACCGCGCTGCAGGCGGCCAGCGACGCGGTCTTCGTCCACCACGCCGTTGCCGACTACTGCGTTCGCCTGGTGATGGCCACCCGTGATCCTGCGCGCTGGGGGGCTCCCGAGCAGGCGTCGAACGTCGCCCTCGGCGCGAGCCCCCGGGCCACCCTCGGCCTGCTGGCGGCTGGGCGTGCCCTGGCCCTGCTGCGGGGGCGGCGGTTCCTCGTCCCGCAGGACGTGTACGACGTCGCGCCAGAGGTGTTCCGCCACCGGGTGCTGCTGAGCTACGACGCCCTGGCCGCGGCCGTGAAGGTGGACGACGTGGTCGCCCGGATCCTCCAGGTCACGCCCGCCCCACGGGTTGCCCCCCATCAGCACGGCAGCCCGGGCGATGCCCCCGTCTTCGTTGCGTCGGCCCCGCAGACCCCGACGTGGACG
>DASPZW010000477.1:0-3041 GCA_035636055.1 Actinomycetota bacterium | reverse complement strand
TGACCCGGCGCGGAAACGCCGATGCTTGAAAATGCCACTTCCTGCTCACTCACCTAGAGGAAGTAGGAGCGATCCGCGGCTTGGCGGTGATCACCAGGCTGGGTCGCCCGGAGTGGTGTGTTCTGTTGGCGGTGCGCTCTTCAGTGCACCGTGAACGCAGTGTGCATCCCCGCCAGGTAGTGGGTGGGGAGGTTGCAGACCAAGACGTAGGTCCCCGGCAGCAGGGCGCTGTGGAAGGTCTTGGAGTTGGCGGCGTCGAGGTTGTCCCCGCTGTCGAAGACCTTGGTGACCTGGTCGCTGTTCTCGTCCACCCGGCCGTCGAGCCCCAGCGGAAGCTTGTCCGGGGCCAGGCTGGCCCGGAAGATGAGGAACTCGTGGGCAGAGGGCCCAGCGTTGGCGACCGTGAAGTCGATCAGACCCGCCGTCGCTGTCGTGACGGGGGCCTGGATGGCGAAGTCCTTCTCAACGATCCCCACATTGGGCACGGTCGTCGGCACCGAGAGCTTCCTCGTCTCCGCACGGAGCGCGACGCCGATGGCGGCGACCGAGACCGCCAAGGCGATCACCGCCAGCACCGTCGTCGCGGGCAGCTTCCTTCTGCCGAGCGCCGCCTCGCCGCCTCCGGCCCCATCGGGAGGACCATCGGGCTGGGCCCGAACCTCTCGTCCTTGCCACACGGTTGGTCACCTCCGTCGTTTCGTCAGACCCGGTGTCAGCGGGCTGCGGTGAGAGCGCCGAGGAGCCCGTCCTGCTCGCCGTTGATGCCGGCGCTGAACAGCACGGTCCCGGTGCCCCCGGTGGCCGCGGTGCCGACCTTCAGGCCCCACAGCCCGTCGATGGCGATGGGCCGGCCGTCCTCGTTGCGGAGTTGTCCGAGCAAGCGTCCCGAGAACGGGTCGAAGAGGTTGATCCGGCCGTCCCCGAAGTCCCCCACCAGCAGTTTGCCGGCGAAGGCGCCGAAGCTTGCGGGAGCGGTGGCCATCCCCCACGGCGAGTCGAGGCTGCCTCGGGAGGCGAGCCGCTTCACGAGGAACCCGTCCACGGTGTAGACGTCGATGAAGCCGTGGCCCTGACCGGCCACGTCATCGTGCTTGGCGTCGTTCTGCTTCGCGTAGGTGACGTAGATCAAGCCGTGCAACTCCTGGATCCCGAAGGGGGCGTAGCCGTGGGGTAGGGACGGGTCGCTGAAGTCGCCGGCCAACCTCACCTTCTGAAAGCTGGTGTCGAAGACGTCCACGCTGACGTCGTGAAAGTTCGAGGCGTACAGGAACGTCCCGTCGCCGGAGCCGGCGATGGCCAGACCCTTGTAGACGGCGGTCGGGGAGCTGAACCTGAGCTCGGCCGTCTTGCCGTCGGCGGGCCTCCAGGCACTGATCTGGCCGGATTCCGAGGAGAAGATGAATCGCGCCCCGCCGAAGCCGGCGGTTGCGTTGAAGACCTGCCCGGTCGGGCTCGGCCCGTCCCCGGTGGACGCCCGGCCACCCGGGATGGCGACCGCCAGCGGCACCGCCGTCACCGTCGCCGCACCGGCGCCGATGCTGTAGACCGTGCCGGCGGCGCTGGCGTTGTTCGCCACCCAAAGCGGCGAGGTGGCGCTCAGGGCCAGGCCCCAGGGGTTCTTGAGCGCCGGATCCACGAGCATGGCGCCCTCGGTTGAGAGGTCCGACACCAGGTTGGTCTGGTGGAACTCCGTGCCATCCCCCGCCAGACTGGGTGCGACGGAGGCGACCGCGGCGGCGGCCAGGCCCCAGACCATCCCGGCGCACAGCGCCGCGAACCCAAGCCTACGAGCCACGGCGCCACCGCTCGGACTCCGAACACGCAGGAACCGTACCCGCTGCACCCATCCGTCTCCCATCGTCGCCTCCCGTGGACAGAACCAGGCGATCTGCCGGTCTTGACAGGTACTACGGGCAAGTCGGGGGGAGGGATTCAGCCGCGAGAGAGTTGCTCCACTCACGGCTTAGGATCGGGAGGACTACCTCCACGGGCCATCAGCTCGAACGGAGCGATTGTCCTAAGACGATCTATACGGTATCCTCTCACCAGATGCGCCAGCGACCCGATGAGGCCGATGTTCGAGACCGGGACAAACCGTGGGGAGGTCGCCAGATCAGGAGCTGAGGCCGGGCTGACCGTAGGTGGAGGGAATGGGGCCGGCAGTGCGCAATTCCGAGCAATCCCGCCATACTGGTCAGCACTGGTCCCCGAACTCATGCCTCGAGGTCTCCACGCTCTGGGCGCGGCCACGATGTCCGGATCGAGAGCAACGGTGCGCCGTCCGGCCGCGGCCTTGTTCAACTCCTTGAGTCTGACCTCATAGGTCACCGACGCAACCAAGGCTTGCCGAATCGAGATGACACCTCGCTCCAGGTCGACCCCGTCCCAGGCCCCCCGCTCGGGTCCGTGTCACCAGGGGCAGTCGTGGAGCAACTATCGCGTATCAGATAGAAGGCTCGGATCATTCCTCCGGGCGGCGCACACGCAACCTCCCCGGCTCTACGACCACATTGCAGCCCGCGAGGTCTTCAAGCGGGCCTCTATAGAGCAGACTGCGGAGGGACGCTGCCACGAGATCAGGTCGCTGGTCCGGGAGTCTCAGCACGATGATGCCGGGGTGGTCCCCAGGAGGATAACTCCGGATGTTGCCAAAGCCGCGGTCGAGAGTGATGAGCATCCGTCCTTCCAGGGTTGCCCGCTCGGCGACCGCCGCGTCGGGTCGCCCTCCCAAACCTTCTTCGGTGGCCGTCGTGACATCCTGGCCCCACTCGGTCAGGAGCCCTAGAGCCGCCGTCGGCATGTTCTCGTCGAGCTTCAGCTTCATTCGGCTGGGATGATCGGCAGAACCTCTTCACGGGCAAGGACCGCCCCGTATGCCGCAGCGGCCCGTACCCCCTCCACGGTGAGCGTGGGATACTCGGCGAGGATGTCCTGCTCGGCCATGCCGGCCGCCAGACAGTCGAGAACAACACTGACCGGCACGCGGGTCCCTGTGATGCAGGCCTGGCCATGCACGATGGCCGGGTCCGCGGTTATGAGGT
>DASPZW010000476.1:0-2859 GCA_035636055.1 Actinomycetota bacterium | reverse complement strand
CGTTGGCCTGGATACGCGCCTCGGCGATGATCCCCGCCGCATCCCGGCGTGCCTGCTCCCGGATGCCGCGGCCCGCCTCCTCGGCGGCCGTGAGCACTTGCGACGTCTGCTCGCCGAGCTGGCGGAAGAAGGCGGCGGCGTCCCCGGCGGGGCTGGCGGCAGGCCCGGGTTCGGTGGCGGCGGCCGGTGTGGATTCCTCAGGCTCCATCCGGCGAAGCGTAACCGACCGCGTCCCCCGGGCCCCGTCTTTCCTGCGAAATTCCCGCCATTCCCCGGCGGACTCGCTTACGGCGTCGGGGCGGGCGTCACCGTCTGGGTCGGCAGAGGCAAGAGCAGCGTCAGGACTTGGGTGAGCAGGTTGGTGATCGGGTCCAGGACCTGATTGAGCAGGGCCGTGGGACTCGGCGTCGGGGTTGGCGTTGCGGCCGGCGCCGTTGTCATCGCGGCTGCCGGGGTGGTCTTCTTCGGCAGGGCCACGATCTTCGGAGTTGGCGTCGCCACAGGGATCGGAGCGATCCTGGGCGTGGGCGTCGTCAGCGAGATCCCCACCTTCCGGATGGCTCCGAGCAGGCCCGCGAATACATCCTGGGCACTGACGTGGTACTCCATGGCGAGCAGCCCCCAGCTCTCCCCCGCAAGCCAGTTCCCCATGATGTGGTCGAAGGTGGTCTGGGTATCGGCCTGAGAGGATGCGGTCGCGCTGGAGGCCAGCACGAGCCCGATCAGCACGTCGGAGCGGGGCTGCGACAAGAACGGCTGGACGTAGGCCAACGCCAGTGCGTTCGGGACCACAAGGCGGAAGAAGTCCTGGCCCGTGGCGTTCCCGAGCTGCGCGTCCAGTCCGCCACCGAAGTTGGCGAGTCGGGCGTCGAGGTCGATCGCGTCCTGGAGGAACCGGTGGTCCCAGACGTCACCGCCGTTCAGGATCGCCAACGGCCTCGGCGAGCTCGGCAGGACGCCCGCGGACGCGACCGCTTCCCCGAACGCGGGCACATCGAGGCTCTCCCCCGGCACCGCGAGTGTCGCTCTGCCTGCAAGAACGCCGACCTTGGTGGAGATGCCGGCGTCCACTCGGAAGGTCCCCGACTCGGATGAGACCGTCAGGCCCTCGGTGTCGATTTCTCCGTGAGCGGTGAGCTCACCCAGCGCGGAACCCCGGGCAAGCTGGATCCGATCCATGCCGGTGATAAGGGCTTCACCTTGTGTGAGCTCGAAGGTCCGTCCGTTGTCGAGATGCAGCACGGCGAGACCCCCGATCGCAACGGTCACCCGGTAGCCAGCACCAAGTCCCGCTTGGTCGGTCACCGTCTGGGTCTTGCCACCACCGACGATCGTGGCGGAGCCGCCGGTCATCTGAATGGACATGGAGGGGGCTGCGGCGCCCTTGGGGTGGGTGCAGCCGGAAGCCGCCAGCGCAACCGCGCTCGCGAGGCCACAGCACCGAAGCCATCCCGGCGCCTTCGAGAAACGTTTCACGGCGCGCGTTCGCATACCAGCACCTGGGTTATCGGCCTCCCGGCCACTCGGCTGGAGGCCTGCGGGAAGGAAAACCTCCCCGGCGCAGCGGGACGACCGGAACGGGCGACGGGTCCGTGTGGATGGGACGGACGCCACCCCCGTCACCGGAGCGCTGTAAAGGGATCAGCAGCGAGAAGCGCGACCCCTCCCCCGCAGAGCTCTCGACCTGGAGCTCGCCGTCGTGAGCCTCGATGATGCGGCGGACGTACGCCAGGCCAAGTCCCAGCCCACCGAACGACCTGGTCTCGGAGGCGTCCACCTGCACGAAGTCCTGGAAGATCTGGCTCATCTGCTCGGACGTGATGCCGATGCCATGGTCGGTCACCGAGACCCGCACCCGATCAGACCGAGCGGCGTCGATCTCTCCGCGTATCGTGATCGGGCCGCCGTCCGGGCTGAACTTGACGGCGTTGTCGAGCAACTCGTCGATGGCCCGTGGCAACAGGCGCGGGTCGCCGGCCACGAGGGGCAGGTCCTTGAACCCTAGCCGCTCGAAGGAGTGCTTCGGCGCCGACTCCTCCCATTTGCCGACCAGGTCCGCCGTGGCTCGGTCGAGGTTGAACGGTGCGGTACGGACCACGAGCCTGCCCGCCTGCATGGCGGAGAAGTCGACGAGCATGTCGACGATGCGCTCCATGCGCTCGGTGGAGGCGACGATGACGTTCAGGAACGATATCGACTTGGCCCTCGGCACTACCTTTCGGCGAAGGAGGTCGGCGTAGCCCTTGATTGGGGTGAGCGGTGTTCTGAGCTCGTGGGAGATGTTCGAGAGGAACTCGGTCTTCATCGTCTCCACTTCCAGTTCCGAGGTGAGGTCGCGCAGGACCGCCACGGCTCCGGTCACATTGCCTTTGTTGTCGGTGATGGGGGCAGACGTGACCGCGACCGGGATGCCATGTCCGTTGCCGCCCACCGCGGTGATGAAGCCAGCCGCGGAGCCGCCCGCCATCCGGTAGACGGGAAGGTCGACCGGCGACCCCGACGAGTCGACCACCTCGAGCACCTCCTCCACCTGCAGATCGCGGGCCCGCTCGGCTGAGACACCGCTGATGCGCTCGGCCTCACGGTTGATGGTGACGATCCGGCCCTCACGGTCGACGGCGATGAGACCGTCGGTCATGGACTGCAGGATGGTTTCCAGCTCCCCGCGCAGCCGGCTCTCCTGGAGGGCCGCCTCCCGCAAATCGGCGGCCTGCGTGTCCAACGACGTGGTCATCTGGTTGAACGCCTCACTCAGGGCGCCAACCTCGTCGGCTTCGGTCACCGGCACCCGCGCAGACAGATCGCCCTGGCGCACCCGCCCGGCTGCAGAGGTGAGCTCCCGAATGGGGCGGGTGATGC
>DASPZW010000475.1:0-2400 GCA_035636055.1 Actinomycetota bacterium | reverse complement strand
ATGGGGCGATCAACCGCCAGTCGATCCCGCTGGACCAGATGTCGACGCCCCTCAAGCAGGCGGTCCTCGCCGCGGAGGACGGCACCTTCTACAAGCACAAGGCCCTCGACTTCGGGGCGCTGATGCGGGCGGCGTTCAAGGACCTCCTCGCCGGGCACTGGGTCGAGGGAGGGTCGACCATCACCCAGCAGTACGTCAAGCTCAACTACCTCGGCCAGCAGCGGACGTTCAGCCGCAAGGTGCAGGAGGCCCGGGTGGCCTATCAGATGGAGCGCCGCCTTTCGAAGGACCACATCCTGGAGCTGTACCTCAACACCGTGTACTTCGGCCGTGGCGCGTACGGGGCGCAGGCCGCGGCCCTCACCTTCTTCGGCAAGAACGCCTCCGAGCTCGACGCCTCGGAGTCGAGCCTCCTGGCCGGGCTCATCTCGTCGCCGTCCTCCTACAACCCCGACACCACCCCCTCGAACGCGGAGACCCGCCGCCAGTACGTCGTGGGACGGATGCAGGACCTCGGCTTCGTGAGTGCCCAGCAAGCGGCGCAGCTACGGACCGCCAGGCCGCAGATCTCCCCGCCGCCGGTGCCCAACACCATCGCCTACAAGTACCCGTGGTTCGTCGACAGCGTCCGGGCCTACCTACTCCAGAAGTACCCGGAGGCGCTGGTCCTCGGCGGCGGGCTGAACGTGCAGACCACGCTCGACCCCAAGGCCCAGGACGTGGCAGACGCAACGGTGGCGAAGCTCCTCCCCAGCTCGGTCGACCCGTACGCCGCCCTGGTCTCCGTCGACCCCAAGACCGGGTACGTGACGTCGATGGTCGGGGGACGGGACTTCGGCGCCGAGAAGTTCAACCTCGCCACCCAGGGCCGCCGGCAGCCGGGGTCGGCCATGAAGCCGTTCGTGCTGATCGCCGCCCTCGAGCACGGCATCTCCCCGCTCACGGTGTACAACGGCCCGTCGAAGATCTGCCTCGCCGGGTGGCTCCCCAGCTGTGAGGTCAGCACATTCGAGAACGAGTCCTTCGGCTCCATCACCCTCGAGACGGCGACGATCTACTCCGTCAACACCGTCTACGCCCAGCTCATCATGCAGGTGGGCCCCGCCCACGTCGTTGACGTCGCCAACCGCATGGGCATCCCCGGGCCGAAGTGGCTGCTTCCCACCATCGCCGGCTGCCGCCCTGCGGGTGCCCCGGCCTGCACCGTGCACCTCAACGCCGAGCCGTCGCTCGCCCTCGGCAGCAACGACGTCTCCCCGCTCGAGATGGCCAGCGCCTACGCCACCCTCGCCAACCACGGGGTCTACCACGAGCCGAAGTTCGTCTCCAAGGTGACCACCGGGGCGGGCGACGTGCTCGAGGAGGGCCCGAACCCTGCCCGCCAGGCCGTCGACCCCACCATCGTCACGCAGGTCAACAGGATCCTCAACGAGGTGGTCACCATGGGCACCGGCACCGGCGCGAACATCGGACGCCCCGAAGCCGGCAAGACCGGCACGGCCTCCGACTACAACAACGCCTGGTTCGTCGGCTACACCCCCGAGCTGTCCACGGCCGTCTGGGTGGGCTACCGCGACGCCAACCAGCCGCTGCTCAATGTCGAGGGCGTGCCGAAGATGACGGGCGGCACCATCCCGGCAAAGATCTGGGCCATGTACATGAAGGGGGCGCTCCCACCGCCGGGCAAGGACACCCTCAACGCCGACGCGACGGACCTGGGCCTCATCAATGCGCCGGTGTCGGCCGTCACGTCGACGGTGGTCGGGACCGACACCGTCACCTCCACGGTGACGAACGGCGGCGTCCCGTCGAGCTGTTACCTCCTACCCTCCACCACGGCGGTGCCGCCACAGCCGAGCCCGGTGACCGGTACGACCTACAACACGTACCCGTACCTGCGCTGCGGCTCGGGAGGGCCGCCGTCAACTGCCACGTCCACCGTGACGCCGACGGACACCTCCAGCCCGGGCCCGACCGACACCCCCACGGGCGCGCCCACGGACCTCCCCACGGCCGAGCCGGTGTCGCCGGCCCCCACGTCCTCGACGCGACCGCCATGTCTGCTCGGCCTCCTCTGCCCCTGAGTTTTCCAGTCGTCGTCCACTCCTCCGGAGTGTTCGACAACCCCCGAATAGGAGCTAGGGGGATTCGCAGCTCATCCCCCTCCGCTGCGCTCCGGGGGGCTGCTACTCCCCTCTGGACCCCCCTCGTCCCTCCCGGGACCGGGGCGTCAGGGGGCGAGGAGGTCGGTCATCGGCCGGGTGCATGAGCACGAGGCGTTCCCGAGTTCGGGTAGGCCCCAATTGTCCTCGATCGTACGCAGCACCGAGTAGTGGTCGTAGGCGACGGCCGACGTCGCTGCCTTCTTGACGCCCTGCCCGGCCACGATGGCGACGCCAT
>DASPZW010000474.1:0-2518 GCA_035636055.1 Actinomycetota bacterium | reverse complement strand
CCGAGTGATTTGCAACAGGCTCATTGCTGGCTGTTTCCTGCCAGACGTACCCTCGATCGGGGGTCGGCTGGGGGGGCCGCCTCATCCTGAGCCTCGGACGTCCCGGGCGATCCCGGTTAAGTAAACGGTATTGGGGTTAGGCTTTCGGTTTTGCCTTGGCCGTGCCTTTGGGCTTGGGCTTGGCCGTGGCCTTCGGGGCTTTGGGGGGCAGGGACCCGCCGTAGGCGAGGGCCTTCGCCACCCACGGCTGCAGGCGGGCGGGGTCGGCGATGAGCGAGGGCGGTACCGTGACGTACCCCTTCATCGGCCGTCCCTCCATGGGCTCGAAGGCCCCGGCGCCCTCGACCGCCAGCAGCGCTGCCCTCGGCTCGTCGGGCAGCCGCAGCACCATCCGGTCCTGGAACAGGCTCATGAACATGTTGCCGTTCACGAACCCCGCCGGGTAACCGAACATCTGCCTGGCAACCGCCGGTGGGCCCGGGAACACCTCCTCGAAAACCTCCACCAGCTCGGGGGGCGACTTGGTCCAGGTCCCCTTCTCCACTGCAGCGTCTCCCTTCCGTGAGGTCGCCGGTGCCTCGGTCAGGCGTCGAGTAGCCGGGCCAGCTCCTTGGGGTCGGTGGTCGGCGCCCGGCAGGCGTAGCCCTCGCAGACGAAGGCGGTGGGCAGTCCGCCCTTGGGGCGCTTGCCCTCCAGCAGCGGGGAGGCGATACCTGGTGGGGCACCGGCGAGGACCCGGTTGGGCAGGAAGCGGTCCCACACCGCCCGTACCAGCGGCTCGGCGGCGGAGGGGTCGCCGTCGGAGAGGATGACCACCTCCTTGGGCCGGCCCAGGTGGAAGTCGAGGGCGGCGAGAAACGACGGGGACGCCTGGGGTGCCCGTTCCATGAGCGTCCGGGCGAGGCGCAGGATCCGCACCGCCCGCTCGGCGAACGCCTCGTCGCCGGTCAGCAACGCCATCTTCTGCAGCACCAGGGCGGCCACGCCGTTGGGGCTCGGGGTGACGGACTCGATGAGTTCCTTCTGCCGGACGATGAGCACCTCGTGGTCGCTGCCGGTGGAGAAGAAGCCGCCGCCGTCCTCGTCCCAGAAGAGGTCGATCATCTGCCGGGTCAGGGCCTGCGCCGCCTCGATCCAGCGCGGCTCGAACGTGGCTTCCCAGAGGGCGAACAGGCCGTCGGCCAGGTAGGCGTAGTCCTCGAGCATCCCCCGGACGCTGACCCGGCCGCCCTTGGAGACGTGCAGCAGCCGGCCGCGCTCGTCCCGAAGGACGTCGAGGACGAACCCCGCCGCCTTCCGGGCCGCGTCGAGCAGGTCCGAGCGGGCAAAGGCAGCGCCCGCCTCCGCCAGGGCCGCGATCACGAGGCCGTTCCAGGACGTGAGGATCTTGTCGTCGAGCCCCGGGCGCACCCGCCGGCTGCGGGCTTCGAGCAGCGTGGCTCTGGCCTCGTCGGGCGGGTCGTCGGAGGCGGCGACGAGGATGTTCGTCCCCTCCCAGTTGCCCCGCTGGCTGACGCCGAACCACCCGGCGGCCTCGGCTACCTCGGGGCCCGCCGCAACGAACTCCTCGTAGGGCCAGACGTAGAACCTTCCTTCGACCCCCTCGGAATCGGCGTCCTGACTGGAGTAGAAGCCCCCGGCAGGGTCGACAAGGTCACGGAGCAGGTACTCCAGGGTCTCGGTGGCCACGCGGCGGTAGAGGGGGAGGTTCCACGCCTGGTAGGCATGGGTGTACAGCCGGGCGAGCTGGGCGTTGTCGTAGAGCATCTTCTCGAAGTGCGGCACGAGCCACGCCCGGTCGACGGCGTAGCGGTGGAAGCCGCCACCCACCTGGTCGTAGATGCCCTGGTGGGCCATGCGGCGCAGGGTGAACTCGACGATGTCCCGGGCGGTCTCCGAGCCGCCCGCATTGGAGGCGGCGGCTCGCATCGCCAGTTCGAGCACCGGGGGCTGGGGGAACTTCGGCGCGGTGCCGAAGCCGCCGTGGACCCGGTCGAAGGTATGGTCGAGTTGGGCGACCGCCTTGTCGATCAGGCCGGCGTCCAGCGGCTCGTCCGATGGGCTCGCCGCCGAGGCGAAGGCCTGGAGGCGCTCGAGGACCGCCTCGCTCTGGAGGCGCACCTCGTCCCGTTTCGTGCCCCAGATGTCGGTCACGGCCTGGAGGACCCGGATGAAGGCCGGCATCCCCGCCCGGTCCGTCGGCGGGAAGTACGTGCCCCCATGGAACGGGACACCCTCGGGGGTGAGGAACATCGTCATCGGCCACCCGCCCTGGCCGGTCATCGCCTGGACGGCGTCCATGTAGATGGAGTCGAGGTCGGGGCGTTCCTCCCGGTCGACCTTGATGCACACGAAGTGGTCGTTCATGTAGGCGGCGGTCGCCTCGTTCTCGAAGGACTCCCGCTCCATGACGTGGCACCAGTGGCATGCGGCGTACCCGATCGAGAGCAGGATGGGCTTGTCCTCGGCCGACGCCGTCTCGAGGGCCTCGGGACTCCAGGGGTACCAGTCGACCGGG
>DASPZW010000473.1:0-10328 GCA_035636055.1 Actinomycetota bacterium | reverse complement strand
GGCGGACACCGCCTTCTCGTGCACGCCGTCCTCCGGCACGCTGGGTGGCCTGCAGGTGCTCCGGCACGTCACCGCCACGACCGAGGCGGGCTTCGACCGTGTCACCTTCGAATTCGCCACCCTCCCGGCCCCCGCCGGCGTGGGCGCCACGTTCACGGTCTCGGCCGCCACACCACCATTCACATCGGGGGCCAGCGGCCAGCCGCTGGCAATCGGCGGCCTGTCCTTCGTCAAGGTCGCCTTCCACAACGGCTATCTCCAGGACCCGGTGAACGCAACGCCCACCGTCTCCTACGCCGGCCCCCTCGACCTCAAACTCGGGCTCCCGGTCCTCACCGAAGCTGCCGTGTCGGATGCCTCCGAAGGGTTCCTCACCTGGATCCTCGGCCTGGGCCAGAAGGCGTGCTGGCGCGTGACCCAGTCCACCGCCCCCGTCCGGCTGACCGTCGACCTGCAGCAGCGGGCGCTGCCGGTCACGGGTTCCCCGACCCCCACCCTCCCGCTCGCAGCGGCCGGCTTGGCGGCGCTGATCGGTGGTCTCCTCCTGCGCCGCCGACTGGCCGCCACGGCGAAGGAACCTTCGCCATAGTTCGTTAGGCCGTCGCTCACGCTGAGTGGGCAGCCCACGGTCGCCGAAGGAGACGAGAGACTGCTTCGTCCGATTTCCCGTTTCCGACCCGACGTTCTTTGAGTACGATCCGTTGTAGAGCAGCGGTTTGTACTCACAGAATTTCCGGAGGCCCCTCGTCGGGGAACGGCCCGTCACTGAGTGTGATGACTGCACGCACCTGGATAGCTGCGCGTGGGTGGCGCACCCCACGTGGACATCGACATCCCGCTGGGCCTGACAAGATCCTGAAGGGAAAACTCGCCATAGTTCTTTAGGCCGCGTAGGTTCAGAATGCAGCGGACGCGACATTCATGCTCCGCCCGCGGGCCGGGGCTCGGCGGATGGGGGCGGCCATGCAGAGCGACCCGGCGGGAGGGGCAGCCTACCGCCGCAAGCTGATGGGATTGCTGTCGGTCACCACCTTCTTCGAGGGCTACGACGGGTACGTCTTCTCCTTCGTCCTGGCGCAGGTCCTCACGACCTACGGGGGGTCGGAGCGAACCGGCGGCATCATCCGGGCGATCACCATCGCCGGCACGGTCGCCGCTTTCTTCCTGGCCACGCAGAGCGACCGCATCGGGCGCCGGCGCCTGCTGCTGATCACGGTGACCGGTTACACCGTCATGACCGCGCTGACCGCCGCGGCGCCCGACCTCGTCTGGTACACGATCGCCCAGTTCATGGCGCAGGTGTTCCTCGGGGCCGAGTGGGCTGCCGCCGTCACGATGGTCGTCGAGGAGTTCCCCCAGGACCGCCGTGGCCGGGCGCTCGGCGTCCTGACCTCGATGGGGACCTTCGGCGGCATCTCGGTCGGGCTCCTCGGCTTCGCCGGGTTCATGGGCAATCCCCTCGGCTGGCGGGCGTTCTACCTCGTGGGGCTGATCCCCCTCGTTGTCGTAGCGATCGCCCGTCGAGGACTGCGGGAAACCCGCCGCTACGAGGCGGCGATGAACGGCGCCAACGCGGCCGACCTCGACTGCGCCGGCATCTTCGAGCCCTGGCGGGCGGAGTTCCGGCACAACGTCCTGGCGGTTGGCCTGACCCACTTCTTCCGGTACCTGGCCGTGTCGGCCGGCGTGGCCTGGTGGGTGTACTACGCCGAGAAGGAGGCCCACATGTCGGTCTCCCTGACCGGGCTGTACCTGGCCGTCGCGGGGGTGGTAGGGGCGGTGGGATTCATCATCGCCGGGCGGCTGATGGACCGCTTCGGCCGCAAGCCGACCTTCCTCGGCTACGTGATCCTTGCCGGCGTCCTGGGCACGCTGCTGTTCCGGATCCATGCCCCCGGGCCGATGCTGCCCCTGCTGTGCGGCACGATCTTCTTCGGGCTCGGCTCCGGCGCGGCGACGACCGCGTTCGCCACGGAGTGCTTCCCGACCTACGTCAGGGGGCGGGCCGCCACGTGGTGCCGCAACGCCTTCGAGATCCCCGGCGGGATCTTCGGGCCCCTCATCGTCGGGTTCCTCGGCGACCACCGCCACGGCGCCATCGGCTCCATCGGCGGGGCGGCGAGCCTGCTGTTCGGTCTGTGTACGATCCCGGTCATCCTGATCGCCTGGAAGGGCATCGCGGAGACGCGGGGCCTCGACCTCAGCACGCTCGACCCGGTGGCGGCGCCCGTCGCCGCGGGGTAGAAAACCGTAGAAAACCCTGGGCGACCGCGGTGGTGGCGCTGCTGCGGTGACGGACGACCACTAACAACTAGCGTGCGCCGTCGGTCCTCCGAAGATCGACGTTGCCGAACATGATCGACGAATTCGGCCCGCGCAACTCCGTGGTGACGACCTGCGGCGGGCGCCACCCAACACCCGTTTCCACGACCGAGACCGCGTCGGCATGCGGTGGCGCCTTCGGTCCCTCATCGGGCGATGGCTCCTCGCTGGGCCCGGCGTTGATCTGCTCGAACACGAACCTCCCGGCGAGGCCCCGCTGCGCGGCGTAGATGCCGGCCTGCACCCGGCTCTCGACGCCGAGCTTGGAGAAGATCATCCGGAGGCGCCGGCGCACCGTTCGTTCGCTGACCCGCAACTCGGCGGCAATGCGCCGATCCGTGTCCCCCCTGGCGACACGGGCAAGGATGTGGATCTCGGTTGCGCCGAGGGGAGGGCAGCCGGGAGGCTCCGCGAGACCCTCGTCGCCCCCCCGGTACCACGCAAGGCCGGCCGCCACCCCCTGCGGGACCAGGACCTGGCCGTTCAGGGCCGCCTGCAGGACCCGGAGGATACCGGGCGGGGGCACGTCCCAGGCCACAGGGAATCCCCCGACACCGAGCACCTCACGGTAGGACCGGGCAGTGGGGTCGGTGAGCAGCACGAGGACCACGACACCGGCACCAATCGTCGGGAGCCCGGCCACAGCGTCAAGGTCCGTACCCGCCGGCAGAGACACGACGACCGCGCATCTGCCGGCGCGCGCCGCCCATTCGCAGAGATCGTCGGGTTGATGCAGGTCAAACCCGGCATCGAGGAGAGCGGCAGCGAAGCCTCGGCGGTAGTAGGCAACGGGACGCGAGAGAGCAACAGGTACAGTCACGCAGCCTCCTCCTGCCGCCCACCAACCGGGCGGTTCCTATGAGTCGATTGTGCTCAGCTCATATCCGGTCGGTGGCCAGGCCTCCGGACGCCGCGGCCCGTGCGGCGCCGCATGCTCGCTGCGAACTGCCGCAAGGGACCGCAGGCAGTGTGCCATGTTTTTCGGCGTTCTGTCCGATTCTAGCGTCCGCTACCGTACGCATTTTACGAACTAGTGAAAAGTCGCCATTGGCATCCTCCGGCGCGAGGCGCATGGTCAGGGTTGCAGCGAAAACCGTTGACACTGCAACGAGGGGGACGGGATGAAGGAGCAGCGTGGCTCGAACATACAGGTTGCAGGCCGGGACACCGACCAGCGGGGGTTCCGAGCGGGCCCGGTGTCGGGCACCCTGGGCGGCGCGATGCTGCTGCAATCGGTGACGGCGGAGGCATACCCGGGCTTCGACCGGATCGTGTTCGGGTGTGCCCCCCTTCGGTCGCTGGCTGGCAGAGCCTCGACGTATGCGGTGTCGGCAGATGCGCCTCCCTTCAGCTCGCACGGCAGCGGGGACCCGCTGGCCATCGACGGCCGGGCATTCCTGAGGGTCGACTTCCTCGAGGTCTACGCCCACGACCCGGAGCGGCCACGGCAGGCGGTGAGTCCGAGCCTGGTGCTCTACCCCGGCCTGGGCGTCGTCGCCGAGATCTGCCGGTCCGACGACACCGGGGGCTACGTCGAACTGGTCATCGGCCTGTCGCGGGGCGCACAGTGGCGGGTGAGCGAGCTGGCCGATCCCCCGCGCCTCATCGTCGACATCGAGAACCGCATCACGATCGCCCGGGTGGGGGCCGCCTGATCAGGTCCCGGCTCAGGCCCCGGCTCAGGCTTTGGGGCCGAGGACCCGGACGTCTCCCTGGCGGCGGGTGAATCCGGCCTGATCGAAGTACTCGAGGAGCGGGACCGCGTACTTGCGGCTCGCGCCCACGAGGTCCCGGAACTCGGCGACCGTGAAGGGCCCGGCGCTGGCGATCCTCTCCCGGATGAGGCCCTGGATGCCGCTCAGGGTCTGCGCTGGAAAGACAAGGTCCTGGCTGACGGCGACAAGCTGGCCGGTCCGGACCAGGCCCCGGATGAGGGCGGCGTCGAACCGCTTCCCGAGCTCCGACAGTTCCGGGGGGGCCGCCTTGGCTTCGAGCAGGAGGCTCATGAGTTCGTCGGTCTCACGGCCGCCAAGGGCAGGCACGAACTCGGGGGTGCGCAGGACGGCGGCGTCCGCTACGATCGAGCCCCGCTTCGCCAGCTCCTCGGCGAGCTCGTCGACAGCCCGGGCCGCGAGGCCGAGGGCGGACCGGGCGCCGGCCCGCGGCATCCCGGCGTCGAGCGGGTGCGCCTGCTGGTGGGCCCGGAGGGCCGTGACGAGCCGCGTTGACGCCTCCTCGAAGGCCCGATCGGAGAACACGACGGAGGTGAGCCAGATGCCCCCCGCCGCCCGGGCGACCCCCGGGTCGAGGCCCGTCCGGAGGGCGACGTCCTTGACCGGCATGACGCCCTCCTCATCCAGCACCACAAGGAAGTAGTCAGGTCGGCCGGCAACCCCCGCACGCCGTTGGGCACGCTCCGCGAGCACGGCCAAGGGTTGCCGGCGGCGGATCTCCTGGGGATGGGCCTCGAGGACGACGCCACCGCCGAGGGTCTCGCTCCGGCCGGCGTCGCGCAGCACGAAACGGTCGTGCCAGTCGAGCACGGCTGGCTCGGCCAGCGTGAGCAACGCCAGGCCGGTCTCGCCCGGTTCCGGAGGCGGCTGCAGGAAGCGGAGCTCGGCGTTGAGCTCCGAGGACCCGATGTACACCTTGAACGCACCGCGCTCGCTCACCTCGTGGGGGAGCTGCGCGAGGAAGCGGATGGCGGCGAGGCACCGCCGAGTGGTACGCCACAGCCCGGGCAGCGTCACCGCGTCCCCACGCCGGAGCGCCTCGGGCTCGAGCCCGACGAGGTTCAGTGCGGTTCGGTTGCCTGGAGGGATCTCCTCGAGGCGGCGGTGATGCGACTGGATGCCGCGGATGCGCGCCCGCTGTCCGCCCGGGAGCACCTCGATCTCCTGGTCCTCGGCGAGGCTGCCGCCGGTGAGCGTCCCGGTGACGACGGTGCCGGACCCCTTCATCGAGAACACCCGGTCCACCCACAGCCGGGGTCGTTTGCGGTCCTCGGCGGGTGGTGTCGCCTCCAGGACCCGGTCCAGCTCGTCTTTGAGCTCGTCGAGACGGGCTCCGGTCGTCGAGGAGACGGGGACGATCGTAGCCCCGGCGAGGGACGTCCCGGCGATCCGGTGCCGGACATCGGCGATCACGGCGTCCAGGGTGTCGGCGTCGACGAGGTCCGCCTTGGTGACGGCGACCACCGCCGATGAGACCCCAAGCAGGTCCACGATGTCCAGGTGCTCCTGGGACTGGGGCTTCCATCCCTCGTTGGCGGCGACCACGAAGAGGGTGACGTTGATGGCGCCCACCCCCGCCAGCATGTTGCGGATGAACCGTTCGTGGCCGGGGACGTCGACGATGCCCACCTCCCGCCCGGAGGGCAGCTTGAGCCAGGCAAAGCCAAGATCGATCGTCAGGCCACGGCGCTTCTCCTCTTCAAGCCGATCGGGATCGATCCCCGTCAGCGCCTGGACGAGCGTGCTCTTGCCGTGGTCGACGTGACCGGCGGTGGCGACGACGTGCACGGCTAGCGCGGGGGTCCGGGGCTGAGCGTCCGGCGCAGGGCGTCGGTGAGGAGGGCGTCCTGCTGCGGGGCCACGGTGCGGAGGTCCAGGACGAGGCGGTCCTCCTCGAGGCGGGCGACCACCGGTGGGTCCCCGTCCACCAGCGCCATGCGGACCGCGGCGACGGCCAGGGTGCGGGGCGCGATCTCGAGCAGGACCGTCGGGATCCTGCTCGTCGGGGCGGAGCCGCCGCCGGTGGTGGAGAAGCCATCCACCAGCTCGACCTTGGCATCGGCGTCCTGGAGCGCCGAGCGCACCGCGGCGGCCCGGTTCTCGATCTCGGAGGGCGCCAGTAGGGCCATCGACCACAGGGGTAGCTCCTCCTCGGCCCCTTTGAGGTACGTCAGGAGGGTGGCCTCCAGGGCAGCCAGCGTGGTCTTGTCCACACGGTAGGTCCGGAGCAGCGGCGAATGCTCCATGGCGGCGACCGCCTCGGCCTTCCCCACGATGAGGCCGGCCTGCGGGCCGCCGAGGAGCTTGTCGCCGGAGAACGTGACGATATCGGCCCCGTCGGCGAGCGCCTCCTCAACCGTGGGTTCCTCCTCGAGCCACGGGAGCCGGCGGCCAGCGATGCCCCGGCGCAGGAGGCCGCTGCCAATGTCGTGGATCAGCGGCACCGATCCACCGGGCGCGGTGTGGGCGAGGTCTGCGAGGTCCCGGGCCGGCACCGAGGTGGTGAAGCCGACCACCTGGTAATTCGAGGGGTGGACCTTCATCACCGCGCCCGTCGACGCCCCGATCGCCTCCCGGTAGTCCTTCAGGTGCGTGCGGTTGGTGGTCCCGACTTCGCGCAGGGTTGCGCCCGACTCCGCCAGGATGGCGGGGATGCGGAACTCGCCGCCGATCTCGATGAGCTCGCCGCGCGAGATGACGACCTCGCGCCCCCGGGCAAGGCAGGCCAGCACCAGCAGGACCGCCGCGGCGTTGTTGTTCACGACGAGTGCGGCCTCCGCCCCCGTGAGGGTCGTGAGCAGCTCGCGGGCGTGGTCGTAGCGGCTCCCCCGCCGCCCTGTGGCAAGGTCGAACTCGAGGTTGGAGTAGCCGGTCGAGACCGCCTCGATGGCGTCGAGCTGCCGCCGTCCCATGGGCGCGCGGCCCAGGTTCGTGTGCAGCAGGACGCCCGTGGCATTGATGACGGAGACGACCCGGCGCCGACGGCCCTCGAGGAGCAGCCGGGTGGCCGAGCCGGCGAGCTGGTCGAGCGTGGGAGCCTCGGCGCCGGCGCGGACCGCCTCGCGCGCCTCGCCGATGACGCGGCGGGCCGCGGCTGCCTTGAGCGCATGGGGCTCCGAGCCGGCATCGGGGTTCCCGGGGCTCCCCAGGGCTTCGATCAGCCGGTCCACCTGCGGAAGCCTTCGGAGTCCGTCGTTCATCAGCAGCTATCCTACGGCCACGTCGTGGCTAATCCCCCGGTAACCATCAGGGTCGGATCGAGGCGGTGGCCACGCTTCCGGCACCGGCCCCGCGACCTCGCACTGGCGGCGATCGTCGTCCTGGTCGGGATCCCGCTCGTGGCCGTCGGCTTCGCCGCCGCTGCCTTTCTGCTCTTCCCGCCGCCCGTCACGCTCCCCCAGCCCCAGGCTGCGACCTTCGCGCGGACGAGCCACATCTACGCCGCCGACGGGTCCCTGCTGGCGTCCCTCCACGCCCAGTACAACCGGGAGCCGGTGGCCCTCGACCAGATGGCAACCTCGTTGCAGCAGGCCGCCGTGGCCTCCGAGGACGCCCGCTTCTACCAGCACGCCGGCATCGATGTGACGTCCATCCTGAGGGCGCTGCTCGCCGACGTGCGGGCCAAGACTGCCGTGCAGGGCGGCTCGACGATCACGGAGCAGTACGTGAAGAACGCCTACACGGGCAACCAGCGCTCGCTGTTCCGCAAGTTCCGGGAAGCGCTGGTCGCCGCGCAGGTCGAGCGCACCTATTCGAAGTCCAAGATCCTCGAGAGTTACCTCAACACCGTGTACTTCGGTGAGGGCGCCTACGGCGCCGAGGCCGCCGCCCAGACCTACTTCAACAAGCACGCCTCGCAGCTCACGCTCTCGGAGTCCGCGGAACTGGTCGGCGTCATCCCCGCACCCGACCCCTACTCGCCGATCGCCCACCCCCAGCAGGCGGAGGCCCGGCGCCTGGTCGTCCTCGACCGGATGCGGGCCTCGGGCGCCATCACCGACACCGAGCTCGCCGCGGCGCGGGCCGCCAAACCGGCGCTCGCCACCTCCAAGGTGGACGTAACCCGGTTCCCCTGGTTCGTCGACGCCGTCCAGCGCTACCTGTCCCAGCACTACGGCGACAAGGCGGTGTTCTCCGGCGGCCTCGACGTGACGACGACGGTGGACCCGGCCATGCAGACCCAGGCCGAGAAGGTCCTCGCCACCACGCTGAACAAGCCCGACGACCCCTACGGCTCGCTGGTCTCGGTTGACCCGCGGACGGGGTACGTCACGGCGATCGTCGGGGGCCGCGACTACAACGCCGAGAAGTTCAACATCGCCATCCAGGGTCGCCGCCAGCCAGGTTCGTCGTTCAAGCCCTTCGTCCTGGTGGCGGCGCTGGAGAGCGGCGTCACGCCGGGCACCACCTTCGCCGGCCCCTCCACGATCTGCCTGCCGGCGTGGAAGCCCGACTGCCACGTCTCCAACTTCGACAACGAGAACTTCGGGCCGATCTCGATCGAGACGGCGACGATCCACTCGGTGAACACCGTCTTCGCCCAGCTCGTGCTGCAGGTGGGACCGGACCGGGCGGTCGATGCCGCCCGCCGCATGGGGATCCCCGGCCCCACGTGGCTGCCCGGCCGCTCGGGCTGCAAGGTGACCGCCACCGACCCCTGCCGGACCCTCCTGGAGCCGCTGCCCTCCATCGCCCTCGGCAGCGAGGAGGTCACCCCGCTCGAGATGGCGTCCGCCTATGCGACGCTGGCCGCCTGGGGCGTGTACCGGCAACCCAAAGTGGTGTCCCGGGTGACCGACGGGACGGGCCAGGTGCTGGAATCCGGACCGTCCGACCCCGTCCAGGCGCTGAGCCCGGGAGTGGCCTTCACCGCGACGACGCTCCTGCAGGAGGTCATCACCCAGGGCACCGGGACGGGGGCCGGGATCGGGAGGCCGGCGGCCGGCAAGACCGGCACCGCCACCGATTTCCGCAACGCCTGGTTCGTCGGCTACACCCCGGACCTCGCCACGGCGGTATGGATGGGGTACCGGGACGCCAACACGGCGATGCGGGGTATCCACGGCGTCGCCCAGGTCACCGGGGGCAGCCTGCCCGCCTCGATGTGGTCCGCCTACATGAAGGCGGTGCTTGCAGGCGTGCCCCCCTCGCCGTTCGCCCCGCCCGAGGGCCAGCAGGCGGGCGCTGGGTTCCAACTCCCCGTGCTCCCGACGCCCTGGTCGACCCCGACGGTCACGCCCGCCGTGACGGCGACCGTCTCGCCGGCGGTGACCGCCACGGTGACGGCGAGCCCGACGCCGACGGTCTCGGCGACGAAACCGACGCCCAAGCCGAACCCTCCGAAGTCGCCCACCCCGACGCCATCCCCTTCGGAGTCCCCGACGCCGACCCCGAAGCCGTCGAAGTCGCCACGCGACCACAACCACGAGGGCGTGCCCTAGAGATGGGGGCGGTCCAGCCGAGGTCAATGATGGAACTTTGAGTAAAAACCGTTGTATAGCAACAGTTTTTACTCAAAGTTGCTGGAACGAACCCTGTCAGCGGGGACAGATCACGACCTGGAGGCAGGCCAGGCGCACCGGGATCGCCTGCCCGGCTGGCAGGGCGGGGGCCCCCGGGATCGGGGTCGTCGTCAGCACCCCCACCACTTTGCCCTCGGTGTCCACCAACGGTCCCCCGGCGGCGCGGGCGCCGAAGACGGCATCGGTGGAGAAGCTCTGGGCCGTCGGCGTCACCAGCTGGCCCTTGGCGGCCGAGGCGCCCAAGGGTCCCGCCGCCGCCCCAACTGCCCAGACCTGGAGGCCCGCCGCAGGTACCGCGCTCGAGAACTTCAGCGTCGGGACGCTGCCGACCGAGACGATGACGAGTGCGAGGTCATGGGCGGCATCCCAGCTGTAGACCGTCCCGGCCCGGTCGATGCCGCCCAGATGCACGGTGACGGTGGGAGCCACGCTTGCGGTGGGAGCCACGCTTGCGGTGGGAGTCACCGTCGCGGTGGGGGACGTGGTCGTGGGCGAGACCGCCTGGGCGGCAGCAATCGAGCCGGCCACGAGGTGGTAGTTCGTGAGGAGCCACGACTGGTTCGCCGTCGAGTTCATGACGAACCCCGTCCCCGACGTCCGGGCCCCCGAGGCGTCGGCCCCCTGGACGACGGCGATAGCGGGGCCCACGGCGGCGATCAGCCGGGCCGCCTCGCCGGCCGGCCCCGCCGTGCCGGTGCCGGTCACCTGGTTGGCCCGGTCGGCCTGCTGGAGCTGGGTCACCGCGTCGGAG
>DASPZW010000472.1:0-5499 GCA_035636055.1 Actinomycetota bacterium | reverse complement strand
CCTTCTTGCCCTCGGGCACGACTGCTTTCAGCGTGACGGTCTCAGAAACGGCGGTGACGGCGAACGTGGTCATGTGGCCGGGCTCCTCTCATCGATCACGATGGCGGGGTCGAGGGTGACGTGCGCGGGCTTCTCGTGGGCGACGATGCGCCGCACCAGGTCGAGGTACGGGGCAGCCTCGGGGGGCGCGTGGACCCGGATGTGGTACGGGATCGGTACGCCTGCTGGGTCCGCGACGTTCTCGTCGATGCTGAAGCCGCTGAGCCCGGTCGCCGTCTCCAGGAAGTGCAACATCCCCTGGGCCGTTCCTCGCCACCGCGCATGGAAGGCGGCGTGGGCGACAAGCTCACGCAGGCGGCCGACTCCCGGGGCATAGGGCCGCACGGGCTGCGACGAGGGGTCGTCGGGTGCGCTGAGCAGCACCCAGGACAGGTCGACCCACGAGCCAAGGTAGGGGACGAACGCCGCCGGCGCCCGCCTCGGGTCGAAGAACTCGTCCAGATGCCCGAGCACCTCCTCCGAAGGCTCGTGCAGCATCGCCATCACCCCGAGGAGTGCGCCAAGGGGATTGACGCTGGACGCGGCGGTCCTCTGGAAGACCCCGGGGAGCAACTCGGCGATCTCAGCTTGCTTCGTCTTCGCTCACCACCTGGATGTCGTGCTCGCCGGAGGTGAAGAGCCACGTGTCCGGCAATGTCACGGTCTCGGGGAACTCCTTGCGGGACGCCGGCTCAAACCGCACTCCCTGGTCGGTGCTGCGGTAGACGCCCTGCTTGCCCCCGGCGAGCACAAGCCCCGCCTGAGGGTCGGCGGCGACCTCCGCCACCTGGGCGAACAGGAACTTGCCGGGATCCCTGAGCGGCAGCCCCGGAATTGACGCCGGGGGCCTGCCAAGCGGCGCCGGATTTCGTTGGGTCGAGCCGGAGCACACCCCCGTGATGGGAGGCTGCGAAGACGAAGTTGCCGAGGAAGGCCAAGCCCCAACAGCTCCCGGCCTTCCAGTTCCCGGCGAAGGGCACCCACCCGTCGGGAGAGCCGGCCGAGCCCCGCAGCTCCCACCGGAAACATCCCTTGCCGGGGTCGTCCTCACCGCCGGCTGCGGTCCCCGCCCAGAGGAACGACCGCGGTCCGTCGCGCTGGACCTCCAGCACGCGGATGTCCTCGCCGACGAGCCCGATCGACCGGAACGTCCCCGGAGCCCCTCCCTGGCTGGATAGGTAGACACCGCTGAGGCCCTGACCAGCGAGTGCCACGCTGACCTCGCCCCGGGGGTCCACGGAGATCACAACGCTGTAGAATCCCTTCGCCTGCTCCTCCTGCGTGACGAGCACCTGGACCGGAGTAGCGCCGGGCTCCCAGGCGAGCTCGTAGAGGCCGACCGCCGATGCCATGAGGACGATGGGCATGTCGTCGCGGGTTGTCCAAGCGACGTCGTCGATATGGAAGGAGGTCGTCGGGGCATTCGGCTCCCAGGTCTCGCCGGCGTCGAGCGAGATGTGCAGCTTCGAGCCGCCGTCGCTGAGGGCAGTGACCACCGCCACCATCCCCGGCCGCTCGGTGTGCACCCGGACCCTGCGGATCTCTTCGTCTGGGAAGCGGCCGGCGGGTTCCCAGCCCTGGCCATCGTTGAGAGAGCGGAACAGTGTGGATCCCGAGCCGGCGTACCACGTGTGGGGCTGAAAGACGTCGGCGACGATGGACCGCACGTTGGTCTCCGGGACCTCGTCGATGAGGAGCCGGACCTGGTCAGCGAAACGGACCCCCGGCTCGCGCAGGATCATGTCGAAGACGTTGGAGGCCCGGAGGGCCTGCCCGAACGCCCAACCCCGCGGGCTCACCTCGGTCGGCAGCGGGGTGATGGTCTGGTAGAGACGCTGCCCGACCCGGGTGCGGACCGCCTCGAGGTTCTCCTCCCGGCGCACCACCACCCGGGCTGCGACCTTCACGGTCTTGTACCGGGCCCAGTTGGCGGTGCAGGTGGTGCCCAGCGGCCGCCGCTGGTCGAGGGCGGTTTGGATCTGGGACCTGGCCGCCTCGGTTTCGTGCTCGGCGATGACCGTCCGGGGGACATGCCCCGGTCCCTGCTCCTCGGCCGAGAGGAACGGCACCAGCAGCACCTGCACCGTGCCCGGCCAGGCGTGGCGCCACAACTCCGCCATCGTGAACGCCCGGGCTCGCACGACGGCGCCCGAGCTGCGCTTCGCCACCGCCTCGTAGTCGTGTGCGGTGATGGCCCGCTCGACGGCGTGCACCTCCTGGGGCCCCCGGATGAGGGCGTTCTCGAGGTCCTCGGCCGGCCGGCCACCCATGGCGGGGGCGGGGTTCGTGACCTTCACGGCAGGGATCGGGTCCCTCAGGACCGTCAGCGTCCCGGCGGCAACGTTGCCCGCCGGGCCCCCGCCGCGGCGGTACCAGAGGCGGATCGTGCGGCCGGCCGGAGGGACGGCTGCCATCGCTTGCGCGATGTCGGAAAGCTCGCCGCTTGCGTCCGGCATCCGCACGGCGGGGGCGAAGGTGATCAGGCCGGCAAGCCGATCGACAACGTATACGTAGTCGGTCGGCCCGAGGTTGACGAAGCTGGTGGCCTCCTGCCAGACGCGGTACGCGGTGCCGGCAAGCTGGATTGCCGGTGCCCGGTCGCCCAGCTCGGCCGCCGTGGACTCCACCCCCACGATGAGATCGAGTTCGTCCCCCGTCGGGGCGACCACCGGTGGCCGCTGGGCGGTCACGGTCTGGCCCGGCTGGCCCGTCCCGACTCCCGCCAGCTCCCCCTGGATCAGATCGCAGTGGTGTGCGAGCACCTCGACTGACCCCGCCCCGGCGGGGATCGTCGCAGCCTTGGCGGTTACGAAGACGGGGGGTTCGCCGCCCGCCGCCGGGCGGTTCGCCGCGACACGGGTCCCCTGCGGGACCTCGATGGGCTGGTCCGATGCGGGGTCCACCTGGAGGCGCAGCGTCACGGCCGCCGCCGCCGGGGGCCGGAGGGTGAGGCCCGTCAGGCGGAGGAACTCCATATACGCCTTCTCGGGGAGGCGGTTGAGGCGGTAGATCATGAGGTCGGTGAGGTAGGCGAAGAGCTCGACCACCACCATGCCCGGATCGCTCGGGCTGAGGTCGGTCCACCCGGGGGCATGCTGCTCGATCCACTGGCGGGCCTCGCTGAGCAGCGCCGGGAAATCCCGGTCATCGAGGTTCGGGACCGGGATGGTCACGCGACCGGCTCCCCGCCGAGCGCGACGGGCAGCACCAGCCGCTGGGCGGCCTGGGTGGCCCGCACCCGGTAGTCCAGGGTGATCTCCAGCACGTCCGGCTTCTCGTCGCTGCGGCCCGCATCGAGGCCGAGCACGTCGATGCGGGGCTCCCAGCGATCGACCGCCCTGCGCACATAGTGGATGGCGAGCCCGGCCGTGGTGTCGTCGTTCGGCGAGAACACGAGCCGGTGGAGGTGGCACCCGTAGTCGGGCCGCATGACGCGTTCCCCCGGGATCGTCGAGACCAGCAGCAGGATGGCCTGCCGGACCGAGTCCTCCTCCTGCACCATGTCGAGGCCCCCCGTCGCCGAGTACTGGAGCCCGGCGAACTCGTCGGAGGCTTCCAGCTCCGGGATGAGGAACCGCCAGGCGCGGTAGCGGCGCTCGGTCACATCGCCCCCGAGACGAGGTCCTGGCCTGGCTGGCGCACGACGTAGGCCACCGTGCCCGGCGGCGTGCCGTCGGTCAGCCCGGTCAGGTTGCTGAGGCAGACACGCTGGGAGTCCACACGGATGAACCCGGAGTAGCCGACGGCGACTTTGAGGGAGTGGCCACATTTCTTGATCGTCGGGCCCCGGTTCGGGCAACGGTCGATGTCCTTGCCCTCGGGGTCGGTCTCCACGAGGACCCGGCGGCCGTTCACCGTCACCAGCGATTGGCTCGGGGGGATCCTCACGATGCCCTGGTGCAGGCAGACGACGGTCGCATCCTCGGTCAGGAACTTCATCTATGCCGTCTCGAAGTCGACGCTCTTGCCCCGGACGATCACTGCGCGACCGGGGGCGTCCAGCGTCAGGTCGACCGCCGCGTGGACGGTGACCTGCTTGGGCGACAGCTCCAGGTAGCTGCCGGTGGCGTCTTCCAGACGGATGGACGTCTTGCCGTCGTCGAGGGTCACGCGCTGGCCGCCCGGCGTCAGGAACGTGTAGCGGCGGATCGCCCCCCCGCTCATGCCGGGATCCGGCGGAGCCTGCATCCCGTAGAGGCCGCCGAGCACCATCCCCTCCCCGGGGTCGTCGTGGGCCAGGAGCACGAGCACCTGGTCGCCCACGTCCGGCATGGCGATCAGGCCTTTGTTCCGCCCGGCCCCCGCCGTCAGCACGCCCATCCAGGCGGTTTCCACGCCGCCGAAGGCCGGGAGTTTCGCCTTCACCCTGCCGAGGCCGTCGGGGTCGTCGACGCTGGTCACCTCGCCGAGGGCGATGCCCGCCCCCCGGTCGCGAGGCACCATCGCCGGGGGTTCCGTCGAGATCTCCGAGACGAAGCCCGTCCGGATGTCCACGGTGTGGGTCACGGCCGTGAGGACGTAGCGTCCGGCGAGCTCGGCCTGCAGACCCGACACCTCGACCGGGGTCCCGGGGCGCAGTTCCGGATCACCCTGGGCGACGCCCCAGAGCACAACCTCGCGGGCGACCCTCCAGTCGAGCTCGATCTGGGCGATGGCCTGGGCCTGGGCCTCGTCGGGGGCCGATTCGTTGAGGAGCGCGATCTCGCCGGTGCCTCCGACCAGGTCCGGGGGCACCTCGGCGGCAACCTCGCGCCCCACGCTGGGGGTCGAGGCCCTTCCCTCGTGGACCTTCGCCTGCAGGGGGTCCCACCCCGCAGCCGACACAGACCGGCAGGCCGGATCCCCGTTGGTCTCGACCCGTGCTTCGAGGAGCGTGTCGCCGAGTCCGAGCTGGGCAGGGTCACCGACCCCCTCCAACGTGATCAGATGCAGGGCGCCGTCGCGAACCGTCACGTACAGGCCCGACCGCTCTGCGAGCGAGGCAAGGAGTTCCAGGTCGGACTGGCGGTGCTGGATGAGGCGTGGCCAGGTCGGCCCGGGCGGGGGCCCGTCGACACGGAGCCCCAGGCCCGGTGCCAGCTCCCGGGCCAGGCTCATCGCGCTGATGCTCTCATGGGCCTTCACCTGCTGGCTCTTGCGGAGCCGGTGGAGCTCGTCGTAGGCCCGGACCCTGACTTCCCGGCCGTTGCCGGGTCCGTAGATGCGTTCCACCGCCGTGACCTCGCCCTCAAACAAGGGGACCGGGTTGCCGTCCACAACCACCCGGAGGCTTTGTCCCGGTGCCGGAAGGTCGGCCCCGCCCGCCGCCTGACCCGACAGGTCGAAGAAGGACAGTTCACACAACGTTGGGACCGAAAGGCGCTGCTGGACGCGGACGGCCTCCAGGCAGCGGGCTGCCCCGGCGGCCAGCGCCCCCCCGTCCACGTCGACGGCGACGCGCGGCATCGTGGCAACCGACTT
>DASPZW010000471.1:0-4444 GCA_035636055.1 Actinomycetota bacterium | reverse complement strand
CAGCGACGGCGGCATCTTCGCCTTCGCCGATGGACCATTCTTCGGCTCGACGGGGTCCATCCACCTCAACGAGCCCATCGTCGCGTCCATGGCGAGATAGTCTCGCCTGGTTGTGGACCCACCAGAGACCACCCCCGCGGTCGGCGATCTCCTCGATCGCCTGCGCGCCCGCGTGGAGGAGCGGCGAGCCTCCGGTGCCTACCCGCCCGGCTTGGAGCACGATCTCGACGTCCACTTCCGCCACATCGTCGAGCACCGGCCTGTCCGCAACCTCGAGGCGCTCCACACGGCGATGGCCACGTTCGAGGAGGGGCTGGCCTTCGACGCCGCCGAGATCCCCACGGGCTCGCGGGTCCCGGGGGGCACCTTGCTGCACCGGGCGGCCGCCAAGCTGGTCACCCGCCAGACCGACTGGATCGTGCAGCAACTCCGCGAGTTTGCCGAGTCGGTCCGGGTGATGCTCTGGGCGATGGTGAATACGTTCGACGACCCCACGCACGTGCACGCCGAGCTCACCGCCCAGATCGACGCGATCCTCGACCGGCTCGCCTACTACGAACGCTCCGCTGCGGACGCTCCGATGCTGGGGGAGATCGTCCGCCGCCTGGAGAAGCTGGAGGCCGCCGAGACCGCTCGGGCTGAGCGCCCCGAACCTTGAGCAGGAACGTGCAGAAACGGGTGGTTTTGGCTCAACGTTGGTTGTGGGTGGCTCCAGGGACCGCTCGGTAGGTGCGGGTCCTGTTCGTCGTCCAGCGGTACGGGGCCCAGGTCCCCGGTGGTGCCGAGTTGGCCGCACGGGAGTTCGCCACCCGGCTCGCTGCCCGGGGGCATGCGACCGAGGTGCTCACGAGCTGCGCAGTGAGCTACGTCGACTGGGCCAATGCCTACCCTCCCGGCACCAGCATGCTGGAGGGGGTCCTGGTGCACCGGTTGGGTGTCTCCGAACCGAGGGAGGACCGGATCTTCGGCCCGATGCATGCGCGGGTGCCGTTCGGGCGCCACCGGGTCCCACCGTTCCTGCAGCGCGATTGGATGCGGGTCCAGGGCCCCCACATGCCCGGCCTGGTCCCCTGGCTGCGCGAGCACGCCACGTCGTACGACCGCATCGTGTTCTTCACGTACCTGTACTTCACGGCCTCCGCCGGGCTCCCGGCGGCAGCGGGGCTCGTCCCGACCGTCCTGCACCCCACGGCCCATGACGAACCGCCCCTCTACCTTCCCCTCTTCGACCTGATGTTCCACCTTCCTTCCGCCCTGGCGTTCCTGACGGAGGAGGAGGCGGAACTGGTTGCGGACCGGTTCCATACGCACATCCCCTCGACGGTGACGGGCCTCGGCGTGGAGTTGGATACGGCGGTGTCCGGCACCGACGTGGCGGCCTACCGGGCCGGGGTGCCCGGGCTGGGCGAGCGACCCTACCTCGTGTACGTCGGCCGGGTCGACCCCGGCAAGGGATCGGTGGAGCTCTTCGACTTCTTCGCTGCCTACAAGCGGCGCAACCCGTCGGACCTCGCACTCGTGGTGGTCGGCGATCCCGTCGAGCCGATGCCCCCCCATGCGGACATCTTCATCACCGGCTTCGTCCCCGAGGCCGAGAAGCGGGCAGCGATGGCGGGCGGGCTCGCCCTCGTCCAGCCGTCCTACTTCGAGAGCTTCTCGCTGGTGCTCATCGAGGCCTGGGCGCTGTCGAAGGCGGCGCTCGTACAGGGGCGCTGCGACGTCCTCGAGGGCCACGCCCGACGCAGCGGGGGCGGCATCCCGTACCGGGGCTTCGCCGAGTTCGAGGCTGCGGTCGACCTCCTCGTTGGGGACCCGGGCCTGGCCGCGGCCCTGGGAAGGCAAGGCCGGCGGTACGTGGAGCGGCACTTCGACTGGGACCGGATCATCGAACGCTACGAGGACTTCCTCGATCGGATCGGTGCTCCGGCTCCAGCCGTCTCGCCGTAAATCCCGACGCTTGATTCCTTAGCTCTTGCGGATCGCCTCTACCTCGACCTCGAGGCGGATCGTCTTGCCCAGCATGAAGCCCCCGGTCTCGAGCGCCGCATTGAACGTGACGCCGAAGTCGTCCTTGTTGATCTCGCCCGTCGCCGAGAGGCCCATCCTGGTCCCCATCTGCGGGTGGACGATGACGCCGAGGTACTCGGCTTCGAGCGTGACGGGCTTGGTGATGCCCTTGATGGTGAGATCCCCGGTGAGCGTGAACTCCGTGCCTTGCTGCTGCGCCACACCGCTTGCGCTGAACGTGATCGTGGGGAATTTCTCGACTTCCAGGAAGTCGGCCGAGCGGACGTGCGCATCCCGGTTGGGCTCGCCGGTGTCGATGCTGGCGGCGTCGATCGTCGCCTGCACCGTGGAGTCCTTCGGGGCCTCGGCCACCTCGATCGTCCCGGAGAAAGTACCGAACCTGCCGCGGACCTTGCTGACCATCAAGTGACGGACGACGAAACTCACGTGGCTGTGGACCGGGTCGATCTCCCACGTGCCGGCTGCCGGCAGCTCCATACCGTCGACGGAGCGAAGCGACTCTTCTGTCTGGCTCATCGCACACCTTCTTTCCCTAGGTCTGGCAATCGTCTCGATCGCCTTCGCGATCATAGCCACCGAATAGTAAGGCTGTCAATAGTTTAACTTGATACAAGAAGTTCACCCGTACGGTCCCGGAACGTTCACCGTCGCGTCGGGGACTGGTCACCTCCTTCTGTGAGGCTCCGCCTCACGAGCCTTCGAAAGGCCAGCCTTCGAAGGCCCGCGGCCCCCCGGGCTCGATCCGTCACATCCTCGTCGTAGAGGTGGAGAACGAGTCCTTCTCCGCCACGTTCGGTCCCAAGTCCCCGGCCACCTACCTCAACCAGACGCTACGGGCACAGGGCCAACTCGTCGACAACTACATCTCGCAAATCTCGGGGCAGTCGCCGATTGCCCTCACGAAGGCCGACTGCTGACCCTGCGACGCACGTCGCGGCGTGGCGCGCCGTCCTGGCTCCGACTACGCGACCGGCTCGTACAACCATTACTCGGCGCTACGCAGTTACGAAGACATTCTCGGGCTCACCAGCGGCGGCGCCGACGGCCTTGGGTACCTCGGATTCGCCGGGGCATCGGGCCTCGTCCCCAACGGCGGGGATGTGTTCAACCGCGATTCGCGGGCGGACTGAGCCCGAGAAATCGATCGACCAAATTCGCTTTCCCCCGGGGTGTTCCGGATAGAATACAGCGCGCAAGTGTTGTGTCGATTTCAGGAGGGGGAACTGTGGGAGTCATCGTCAGGGAAGAGTACGTCTGCGATTATTGTGGGAAGCCGATAACCGACAGCAATATCCTCATTGGCAAGCTGGCGCTCCGCAAGCAAGGGGCCAGGGGACTGGGACGTGAGGTTGTCCTCACGCTGCACCCGGCATGCGCCGAGGCGCTCACCAAGAACGCTCCGAGTGCTGCGCGCACCCGGCGGCGGGCGCCCAGCACCAACGGCGAGCCGGAAGCCCCAGTCGAGGAGGCCCCCAAACCAAGGGGACGCCGCCGCAAGGTCGCCTCCTAAAGCAGCCCTGGACCGACCGCCGTCAGGCGGGTTTCTGCAGCAACAGGCACACGGACGTGAAGACGGATCGGCGGATCTTGAGCAGCACGTGCGGGTGGATCTGCCCGGTGGCCGGCTCGAGCCTACCGCCGGGGTGGACGGTGGTCAGGTTGTCCCATGAACGGGGCGACAGCCCCGTGTCGAGCGGCTGCACGAGCCCGAGTCCGGAGGGCTGCACGATCAGGTTGTCCAGCTCCCGGGGCGTGAAAGCCTCGCCGAGCGCCATCCGCCGGCGAGGCGTCGCGTCCCTCCGTTTCCTTCCCAGCGTGCCGACGCGCCATGCGAACTCGACAGGTGCCCGGTCGAACGCGTCCAGATGCACCAGGCATTCGGTCACCACGACGGCGGTGCCACCGGGTTTCAGGACCCTTCCCATCTCCGCCGCGGACCTGGCAATCTCCTCCGGTGAGCCGAAGTGCTCGATGGAGGAGAGGGAGTACGGAATGTCGAAGCTCTCACTCGGAAATTCCAACCGGCGTGCGTCCATGTGCCGGACAACGAGGCGATCCTTCGGATAGTCGACGGGCGAGAACGCAGAAGGGTTTTCGGAGCATGGATTCCGCAGCTTCCAGCGCTGCGAACTTCCCCTCGCCGTAGATGTCGGTCGCGGTGACCATCCCCGCGCGGTTCGCCAGCCGGAACACGACAGGTTCGCTGCCGGCCCCGATGGCGAGGACCGAGGACTCGCCGTCGAGCCCCCCCGCTTCGGAAAGGGCCAGGGCGAGCATGCCCCGCTCCCACTGCTTGCGCTCGGTGAGGGCCCGGGGAGCGGGCGATCCCTCGATCTCCCCGACCACGGTGCAGAGCGCCGGATCGCCGAAGTCGGCGACGTCGGCGAGCTTGACGTACTGGCGCCCGGAGCGGCCC
>DASPZW010000470.1:0-3310 GCA_035636055.1 Actinomycetota bacterium | reverse complement strand
CCACGGCGGGTGGAACCAGGGGAGTCTCTTCCGCAATGGGGGTGTCGTCCGCAACGGGCGGTGCCTCGGGGGCAGGCGCCGGTGCCACCGCCGGTTCCTCGGCAACGGACGGCGCCTCCGCAACGGTCGGCGGCGGTGTGTCCACGGCCGGTGGAACCACCGGAGTCTCCTCCGTGGCAGGCGGCTCCTCTACGACGACGGGCGGCTCCTCCACGACTGGCGCTGCCTCCGGAGGGGCCTCCTCCACGACTGGCGTTTCGTCGGGAACGGGGATCTCCTCCGCAACCGGCGGTGCCGGCGGGGACTCGTCCGCGACAGGCGCGGGCTGCGGTGCCGATGGCGGGGGAGGCTCTTCGGCGGCGGGGGGAGAGAAGGCTGGAGGATTTTCTGCGGATAGCGCAGGAAAGGTTCCAGAGGTCTCTTGGGGGTCGGCTGGCGCAGCGGTCTCGGCGGGTTCCACAACCACTTCCGACTCCGCAGGGGCCGCCGGGGTTCCTTCGGGCGTGGACGACGAAGCGGTCTCTTGCGGGGGCGGCGGGGTCACGGGTGGTGGTTCGGCACCTGCGGGGTCCGGGCGAGGCGCGGTGGGCGGATCGGTCACCGGCACATTATGCGGGTTGGACCTGTGCTGGGGATGAGAGCACCGGCTAGGACCAGCGGATCAGCTCGGCGACCGGCTGCAAGTCGAAGGTGTCCAGGAGGTCCAGGGCCATGTCCCGTGCCCGGGCGTCCGAGCCGCCGACGATCCGGCTGAGCATCTGCTGGGCGTCCTGGCCCCAGCCCAGGATCGTGATGGCCCCTCGCTCGTTGGCGACCAGCACGGCGATGCACTGCACCACCTCGTAGGGCATCGTGTCCATGTACGTCTTCAACCGTTCAACGACCTTGCTGGTGTTGCCGACCCGGCCCGTCAGCTTCAACAACTCGAGCAACTGGGTGAGGGACCAGGGTCCCTCGAACTTCCCGGAGGCGAACCAGGTGCCGAACTGGGCCAGTTCCTCTGCATGGGCGCCGACGTCGCCGCCCTGCCGGGCCGCCGCCACACGATTCTCCCACAGGTGCTGGAGGCGGCGGAGGATCTCGCTCGGGATGCGGTCCTGCTGGCCGTGGATCATCTGGCCGACCCAGGCCAGGGCATGTGCCCGCAGGAGGCCCGACGCATTGTCGAAGAATCTTGCAAGGAGGCTTGCGCGCTCCGCAGAGGACGCCTCCAGGGGGATCCTCCCCCGCAGATACAGGGCCACGAGGTGCTCCGCCAGGCCCTGCTGTGGCCGGGTGAGGCCGTCGTCGTCCACGAGGCTCTGCGCCGCTCGTTCGTAGTCGGGCGACAACAGCTCGAAAACCTGGTCGAACACCGGCGACACCGCCAGGTACGTGTCCCACGCTGCCTGGCGGAGATGGTCCTGTGACGGCTCGGCGGGGAACACGGCGCCGCCCTGGCTTGCCGCCCACGCCGGGTCGAGCATGAGCAGCCACGGGAACCACTGCCCGAAGACTGCCTGGACGGGAGCCGACCCCTGCCGCCCGGGGGCGAGGTGGGCCTCCAGGACCTCCCGCACCTCGGGCATCTCGTCGAATCCGTTGCGGGCGAGCTCCCGGCCGCCCGGTTGGCTCTCCAGGTGGCGCCGTACCCAGAGCGCATAGCGGACCACGCCCTGCAGGCCCTCGGCGGCGACGCTGCGGCCGGCCGCCGCCGCGTCACTGTCCGGCCCCGGCTCCGGCCCCCGTTCGAGCGCGATCGGCCGCAGGATCCCCCAGACCCGGCTCCGCTCGGAGGCAGGGATCTCGGCAGCTCCGTTCGTGAAGCCGGTCGCAAGACAGCGGGCGATGCTGATGCGCAGGGCCGCCGTGGACCCGGTGTCCGAGGGCGGCCGAGCGGCGGCCAGGGCGAACAGGTCGAGGACCGGCCCCCATGCGAAGGTGGAGACGCCCTGCTTGGCCGCCTCCCGCAGGCCGATGATCACGGCCCGCAGGTAGTCGTCAGGGAGCCCGGCGAACACAGGAGCCTCCGCGGCGAACTGTCCCGGCTCGGTCGTGATCACCTCGACCAGCTTCCTGCAGAATCCGGCGGCGGTCGGTGCCCCGATGGTCCCGGGCTCACGCCAGGTCGAAGCGAAGTGGACGATCTCGGCGGGGGCTGCCGTCCGGAGCCATTCGGGTTGCTTGGGAGTGGTGAGGTCGACGGGCGGGTCCCGCGGCGGGAAGGCGAAGGCCACGTCGAGGGAGACGCCGTCGCTGCTCGTGAGCAGGGCCGACCGCTCGGCGCTCCAGGCCCTGGCGAACTCCTCGACCCCCACGCGGTCGTCGGGGTCGCTGTCCCAGCGGCCCGGGGTGGCGTCCCAGCGGGCGAGGTCCGGGCCGTCCCCCACCCATGCCAGCACCTGCTCCCGCTGCTCGCCGGGGAGGCTCGCAAGCTGCTGGCGGGCGAGCAGGAGGTACTCCCGGCTGAAGTGCGGGTCGACGAGAAGGGCGCGGTCCGCGAGCGTCGCCGCCGGTAGGCCGGGGGCATCCTCGGGGAAGAGGCGGACCAGGTGCAGGGCGATGCGGCGCATGACCGGCCAGCCACGAACGGTGAGCCGCTCGACGAGGTCCGCCAGCATCCCCGGGTTCTCCCGAGCCAGGCGCTCGCCGGCGTCCCGCACCGCGGAGACGAGGGCGTTGCGCGCTCCACGATCCACGCTGCGCGGGTCGTCCTCGATGGCGGGCCGCCACAGGTACGACCCGTCTGCACCAAAAGCAACCTCGGCGACCGGGGCCTCGTGGGCATCGGAGGGAAGGGAGAGCTCGAGGGCGGACGCCAGCAGGTCGCAGAGCAGGTCGAGCGCCGGCAGCTGCACAGCCCGTACGAGATCCGGCACGTTCTCCTTCAGGATGTGCTCGTAGTCCCAGTCCCCGAACCGGGCGTGGGGACGCGGTGGCTGGGCAAAGCCGTCGTCCCCGGCGGCACGGGCGTCCGTTCCCGAATCCCCGAGCAGTTCGAGCAGGGAACGGGCGAGGTCCAGCGCAGCCTTGCCCTCCCCCTTTGTCGCCAGGTTCGAGACGAGGCTCCCGAGCTTCTTTGGCAGCATCACGTGGTAGGGGGACGCCGTCAGCCAGCGCTTCGCCCGCTCCGCCAGGTCGGCGGCCAGGTCCGCCGGCAGTCCCAGGGCCGCATCGGCGAGGTCCTCGTGCACCAGCGAGTTGTCGGTCTCCGGGATCTCCATGGCCACCCGGTGGACGGCGAAGGGATCGACCCCGGCCATCCGCGCCAGGTACTTCGAGTCGGGCCAGGGCGGCGCGCCCATCGCCCCCGGGACGTAGTGGTCGATCG
>DASPZW010000469.1:0-5702 GCA_035636055.1 Actinomycetota bacterium | reverse complement strand
TCCAACTCCGCCACGGATGGGCCCCCCGGGAGGGGCGTTCCCTCATTTGGCACCACAGGGTCGTGGCCCTCCTCGACGGGCTGGACGAGGTTGCGGCTGAGCACCGGACAGAGTGTGTCCAGGAGATCAACCGCTTCTGGGAGACGCATCGCGCCGGGCCGCTGGTGCTGTGCTCAAGGCGGGCCGAGTACGAGCGAGTCCCCGAGCGAGTCAAGCTCGGTGGCGGCGTGACGATCTGTCCGCCCGACGCTCGCCAGATAGACGAGTATCTGGCCGCGGCGGGGCCAGGATGGGATCGCGTCCGCAAGGACCTCGAGGATGGGGCCAACCCCGGCCTGGGCCAGTTACTTGTCACTCCGCTCATGCTGAGCGTGGCATTGCTCGCCTACCGGAAGGACGACCCGGCGGAGCTCTGTGCCCCAGGCGACGCCGCCACCGGACGTGCGCGACTTTGGCACCGCTACGTCGCGACAGCAGTCACGCGCGGCCACAACCCCCTCGGCCTCGACCACCTCGGGGGAGAACGGCGCCTGCGGCGGGGGTCCCGCAGCGCCTCCGCGACCCCCGGCCGAGCATCGAGTCGCCGGCGAGACCGAGCCTGATGCCCCCGCGCCGGTCTCCCACCGCCGGGCCGGGCTACCTCCGCCCGAGCGACACCGGGACCTCGGCCTGCGACGACGGCCACACCACGCGCTTCGCCCGCCCGGACCACTGGACGACGAGCATCTCGTGGGCCTCCTGAGCACCGTCCACGCCGAGCCCAAAGCGACCGAAGAAGGTCGTGCAGCGCAGTCGGCGGGAGGCCGCGGCGAGGGCGTCGTCCTGCCACCCCCCGGCCTCCTCCACGCACCGCAGCGCGACCAGTCCCGCCGCGTATGCCTGGGCGGCGGGGTACTCCAGCTGCGCCCCAAACCCGGCCGCCCGGAGCGAGGGGACGGCCCTCGCCCGGAGCGAGCGCAGCACCTGCGCCGGCGCGGGGCCGACGTCGACCCGGAAGCGAGCGCCCTCCTCCCACTGCGATGGCCCGAGCACGTCGTGCGCCCGTTCCCCGAGGCGCTCCCCGAATGCTGCAAGGCCGGCCGCGACGGCGGCAAGCACCGGCGGGCGCCGGTGAAGCCGCGCCACCGCTTCGACGTCCTCACTGAAGCTCCCCGCCAGCAGCACCGCGTCGGCCCCGGGCTCGGCGGAAAGCTCGCTCGGCGTGACCTCGGCGACGACCTCCATCCCCAGGCGCGCGGCAGCGGACCGCGCCCCCTGGGCGGCCGCCCGCCCGAATCGGCCCCTGCCGGCGGCGATCACGACCCGGGCATCAGGGAGCGGCTCCGCGATCGCCTCGAGGACTGTCGCCAGGTACCGGCTCGCGGGCGAGGGCACCGAGACGAGCTCCGGATGCCGCTGAACGTCGTCGGCGCTGCCGCCGTGGTTCCACACGACCCTCCCGCTCGCCTCCGACCACCCGGCCGCCGCCCGGACCAGGTCGCTCCCGTAGGGCCCGAACAGCAGGTGCGCGCCGGACAGCAGGTCGAGGCAGCGCCGGACGCCCTTACCGGTCCCGGTGTCGTCGAAGACGACCAGCTCGGAGGTACGGGCGCTATGGCGAGGATCCCACCCCCGAGCAGCTCGCTCGTTGCTTCCATCTCACCAACGACGACCGGGAGCTGATCGACAAAGGCCAGAGCGACCGTGCCCGCCTGGGCCGCGCCGTCCAGCTTGGCACCGTTCGCTTCCTGGGCACCTTCCTTGCCGATCAGACCGATATCCCGACCGTGGTTGTGGACCATATGCAGCGCAGCTCGGGATCTCGGACCCCTCCGCCCTCAAGGGCTACAGCGAGAGCGCCATGCGTTTCAAGCACGCCACAGCCATCCGGGAACGCTTTGGCTACAGCGACTTCAACGATCAACCTTGGCATCTGAGGTTCGTCCGCTGGCTCTACACTCGTGCCTACATCGGCGGGGAACGTCACATCGTGCTCTTCGACCTGTCCACGGTCCGCATGGTGGAGGCCAAGGTGCTGCTGCCGGCGGCCTCAACGCTGGAGCGGCTGATCGCCTCGGTCAAGGAGCGTGCTGCCGTCCAGCTTTGGCGGGCCCTTGGCGCCATCCCCGACCGGGAAACCAAGGAACGCCTCCTCGCCCTTCTGGTCGTGCGTTCTGGCCGCCGCCGACAGAGCGCCCTCGATCGCCTGCGCAAAGCGCCCACCTCCCCAAGCATCGACGGGCTGGTCGGGGGGCTGCGGCGGCTGGAGGAAATCCAGACCCTTGGTGCTGGGCGCTTCGATCTCGGCCGCATCCCGCAGGGACGCATCGATGCCATGGCCCGCTACATCGCCAAGTCGAAAGCTGCGGAGATCGAGCGCATGCCTGCCGAGCGCCGCATCGCGCATCTCATCGCCTACACGGCAACGCTGGAAGGCAACGCCGTCGACGACGTGTTGACCATTCTCGACGATGCGGTCGGAGGCCTCCTGTCCCGGGTCGAGCGCAAGGGGAGACGCCGCCGGTTGCGCACCCTCGGCGACCTCGACCGCGCTGCGATGGTCTTGCGGGAGGCGTGGTTCGAGCTCAAGGCTGCTGCCGAGGATCCTGAGGCCGATCTTCGGGCAACGGTGGTCCGCCTGGCCGTTGAGCGGGTAGACCAGGCGGCGGCGACGGTGGCGGAGCTGGCCAGGCCGCCGGACGACCGCTACTTCGAGGACCTCCCGAGCCGCTACAGCCACGTCCGCCGCTTCCTGCCCTTGCTATTGAGGCTGGTCTCCTTCGACGGCACCGACGCCGCCAGACCCCTGCTGGCCGCCTGGGACTTCCTCCGGAGGCAGGAGGTGGAACTGCCCAAGCCCCGCTGGGTGGACGCCCCCCTGGAGGTGGCGTCGGGGGTCTGGCGTCCCATTGTGGAGCTGAAGCCTGGCCAGGTCGACCACCCTGCATACACGCTCTGCGTCCTGGAGCGCCTCCGCGATTCGCTGCGCAAGCGCGACGTCTTCGTCAAAGCGAGCCGGCGCTGGCGGGACCCCAGGGCGCAGCTCCTGGCGGGAGACGAGTGGGAAGCCGCCCGCTCCGGGGTGTGCAGGAGCCTTGGGCGCTCGGCCGACGGCGAGGCGGAACTTGCGCTGCTGCAGGAGGAACTGGACCTTGCCTGGCGCCGAACGGCGGAGGACCTGCCCACCAAACGGCCCTGGCCATCGAGGAGCGGGGCGGGCGGGCCTACGTGCGCCTGACACCGCTTCAGGCCACGCCGGAGCCGGCGAGCTTCGTGGCGCTGAAGAAGGCGGTCACCGCCCTGATGCCCAAGGTCGATCTCCCCGACGTCATCCTCGAGGTTGCCTCCTGGACAGGGTTCCCCGACGAGTTCACGCATGTGAGCGAGGGAGAAGCCCGTGTGGACGATCTCTGGGGCCCAGACGCCGGGCGTTCGGGTGGGTGCCTGGGTGCAGGTGGCGGGGCGTCGGGGCCGGTTCCGGGTCATCGGCGTCACGGCCCACGGCGTGGAGCTGCGCAACCGGGACGAGCGGTGGCACGCGGTTCGCCATGAGGCGGTGCGGGTGGCCGGCCATGACTCGGCTCAGGCGGGGCCACGAGCCACACGCCAACCCCGAGCCAAGATCCCCGGTCCTCGCATTGGCTGATCCGGCTTGGAGCATCACCGCCAGCTGACAAGGACCTGAGATCAACCGAACCAGTCCTGCGCGTGAGGTGACGACGGCTGTTCCCGGGATCTTTGGTGCGAGTGATTACGGTGGCTTGCAAGAAAAACGGCCCTTGAGCAGAGACTCTTATCCCGACCAGTCAGCAGGCGAATAGGCCAGGCGGTAGCAATTGGACCACTAAGTCCTTTCGATCAGGCCGTGTTCCCCCACGGTGGGTGGTTTGGAATCGGCTGGGTTTGGCGCGACGATTTGGGGGACTGGAGGTTTCGACTGACCAGCTCAGCGAGGGAGGAAAACCAATGGAGACCCGACTCGAATCCTACCCGGTTCAACTGTCCGTCGACTACCCTGAGGTTCCGCGCAGACGGCTGACCGTGCTCTTTCGTCTCGTCCTAGCGATCCCGATCCTGATCGTTCTGTCGGCGTTGGCCAACGAGCTCTTTATCAGCTTGGGTGGCGGGGACAGCGCCGACACCGCGAGGTTCACAGTTGGCGCCGGTGGCGTGCTGTTCCTCCCCACCCTCCTGATGCTCGTTTTTCGCCGCAAGTACCCGGGTTGGTGGTTCGACTGGAACGTCAACCTCCTAAGGTTCGAGAACCGGATTCTTGCTTACCTCTTGCTCCTGCGCGACGAGTATCCCTCGACCGACGCGGAGCAATCCGTCCACGTTGTTCTTCCAGAACCCGACGGCGGTGGCTCGCTCAACCGCTGGATGCCGTTGGTGAAGTGGCTCCTAGTGATACCCCACCTGATCGTGCTCGTCATTCTCACGGTCGTCGCCGTGGTGCTCACGCTCATCGCCTGGGTAGCGATCGTGATTACCGGTCGCCACCCCCGTGGCATATACGACTTCGTCGTCGGCACCCTGCGGTGGTGGCTTCGGGTAGAGGCGTACGGGTTCGTGCTTGTCACCGACCGGTACCCGCCATTTCGCCTGGCGCCCTGAACGAACTTCGCGCATCTTCTGCCCAACTCTACGGGGAATTCACAGTATCGAGGTGGGTAGCCCACGCGAAAACCAGCAGGAGACCAACTCGCGTCCCCTAGTCAGAATAAGAAACGTTGTTACGACTCTGCACATCCTTAGAAGCTCCAAGGTGCTTAACTGTACCCTAAATATCCTATGACGTCTCATTATCGGAACCTGTGAAGGCTACGACGAGTCGGACACACGCGAGGGGACGAGAATCGGGTGGGGGAGGGGGGTTCAGTGACAACCGGTTCGCGGCGCAGTGGTTTGAGGCGTTTGCCGACCAGCCTCCGATTGAGGGGCGAGCGAGGAGGGAGGCCCAGTCCAGCTGAGGCTTCAGCTTCCCCAGAAGGCGTCCCAGGCGTACTGGTCACCCGGGTACACCCAGATCTCGCTCAGCAGCCCGTCGCGGATGTGCCAGACATGGACATTGTTCATGTTCAGGGCGGCGTCGCCCCGCTCCGCGCGGTCGTTCACGAGGCCAACGCCGTGGTCGTCTCCACAGACGGCGGCATGACAGGCGAAGCGCAGTGTTCCCCCCGAGAGTTCCATGAGTTTGCCGACGTACCCGCCGACTGCCGCCTTGCCCTCATAGTCGCCGGCCACCTGGGAGCGCCCCGGCACGTGACCCACGACATCGTCGGCCATCAACCCCAGCACCGTGTCGAAGTCACTCGACGAGAGCGCGTCGTACAGGGTGCGGAGCAATGCGAGAGTCACGCGAGTATTCAATCGCTGCGGCATCCCCTTCATGTTGAAGGTGTTGGACGATCCTAGTCGGTTCACGCGGTGCGACGCCGCTGTGCTGTACCTGTCCAGAGGCGCTCTTCGGGAGGTAAGGGAAGGCCTCGAGGGACTGTACAGGGAACCATTCCCGCAACTGCGACGTGGTACTCCGGTCTTCACAAAGCCGCTCGCAAGCGGGGTCGCTCTGGCTGAGGATCCCGAGGAAAGCTTCAGCGTAACTATTCAGGTCCCCCTCGACGTGCGGGGCTCTAGTAGCCCAGAATCGTTGCATGGCAAGGTCAACAAGCCGCTCCAAGTATGCCCTTGTAGTCCCCGGTCGGACCGAATCCCTCGTCGCC
>DASPZW010000468.1:0-2563 GCA_035636055.1 Actinomycetota bacterium | reverse complement strand
GACCGCCAAGCCCGTCGCCACGCCGGGCACGCCCGTCCGCTCCGCGGCCTCGAAGTGGAACTTCGGCTTGCCGAGGAACTTGCGCACGGCCTCCGCGTCCACGACCACCGGCGGCGTCAGCTCTCCCGCCGCGATCTTCGTGGCGGACTTGCGCAGCACCTTGCCGAGCTCACGCTCGAGGTTGCGCACCCCGGCCTCCCGGGTGTGGTCGCCGATGATGTGCCGGAGGGCGTCGTCCGTCACCTCGACCTCACCTTCGTGCAGGCCGTTGCGCTCGATCTGGCGACCGAGCAGGTGGTTGCGCCCGATCAGGACCTTTTCGTCCTCGGTGTAGCCGTCGAGGGTCACGACCTCCATCCGGTCCAGCAGGGGCCCGGGGATGGTCTCCCAGACGTTGGCGGTCGGGATGAACAGCACGTCGGACAGGTCCAGGTCGACCTCGAGGTAGTGGTCCCGGAACGAGTGGTTCTGGGCCGGGTCCAGCACCTCGAGTAGCGCCGAGGAGGGGTCGCCCCGCCAGTCGGCACCGACCTTGTCGATCTCGTCGAGCATGATGACGGGGTTGTTCGTGCCCGCCTCCTTGAGCGCCCTGGCAATGCGGCCGGGCAGCGCACCGACGTAGGTGCGGCGGTGCCCCCGGATCTCCGCCTCGTCGTGGATGCCGCCGAGCGAGACCCTGGCGAACTTGCGCCCCATCGCCCTCGCCACGGACTCGCCGAGCGACGTCTTGCCGACGCCCGGAGGGCCGACCAGGGTGATGATGGCGCCGGAGCCGCGGCCACTTGTCGTCGCGATGCCACGGTCGGCGCGCAGCTTCTTCACCGCCAGGAACTCGATGATGCGATCCTTGACGTCGCCGAGGCCGGTGTGGTCGGCGTCGAGGATGCGGCGCGCTTCGGCGATGTCGAAGGTGTCCTCCGACCGCCTGGCCCACGGCAGCTCGACCATCCAGTCGAGGTAGGTGCGGATCCAGCCGTACTCGGGGTTCTGGGGCGTGCTCCGCTCGAGCCGCTCGAGCTCGCGCTCGGCCTCGGCCCGGACGGCGTCGGGCATCCCCGCCTCGGCGATCTTGGCGCGGTACTCGCCGACGATGTCGTCGTCACCCTCGCCAAGCTCCTTGCGGATGGCGTCCATCTGCATGCGCAGCAGGTGGTCCCGCTGAGCCTTGTCCAGGCCCGAGGTCACGTCGGTACGGATCTTGTCCTTGAGCGAGCTCTCCGCCAGTGCCTCACGGCCCCAGGCGATCAGCTTGTCGAGGCGCACCTCGACGTCGATGGTCTCGAGGACCTCGACCTTCTGCTCGGGGCTGAGGATGGGGGAGTAGCCGGCCGTGTCGGCGATCTGGCCCGGGTCGGACATGCCTCGCAGGAACCGGGCAGCGTCGGATGCGCCCCCCTGCTCGAGCAGGTTCTCGACGATGGCCTTGTACTCCCGGGCCAGTTCGATCGCCCTCGAGCTGGGGTTGTCGTCCGAGACTGCCTCGACCTGCACCCGGAGGGCGGTGCCCGCTCCGGGCACGCCGGCGCCGATGATGCCGCGGGCCAGGCCGCGGATCACGACGACCTCGCTGCCATTGGGGAGCCGGCCCGTGTCTTCGATTTTTGCGATGGTGCCGACCCGTGCGTAGGTCCCGTTGATGCGGGGGACGACGAGCACGAGGCCCTGCTCGGTGCGAGCTGCCGCGAGCGCTTCCTTCGCCTCACTGCTCTCCATGGAGAGGGTCACGGCCATGTGCGGAAGGATGACCGCTCTCTCCAGCGGAAGGATCGGCAGCACCTGAGTGTCAACTTCCATTGGGTGGCCTTTCTCCTAATGTGCAACTTTCAATCTGCAAGCTAGTTGCTGTCCTGCATGTAAACGCAGCGCGGGCCCCGGCATTCCCCGATACGGCCGCAGGCACAAATTTAAGGTACCAAACAGTAGCGAATCACTATTTGTCTGGTTTGGGCAGGTCAGCCGCTCAGCTAGCTTTCGCTCTGGGGGGATTCGCAGCTCATCCCCTCCGCTTCGCTCCGGGGGCTGCTACTCCCGCCTGGACCCCCCTCAGCGGTGGCGGGTACCCCGTCGGGCGGGCCGGGCCGGCTCGTCACGGTAGGCGGCGCCGTCGTCGTCGTCGGTCACCCGTGGGTGCTGCCGGACGTAGAAGGCGACAACGGCCCCCTTGAACCATAGCGCCGGCAACGCGAGCGCAGCCCCACCAGGGCGATCCCCAGGGCGCCGCCACTGGATTTCGGCGCGGCGGCCGAGACGGCGAAGAGGACCTCATCGAGCGGGTAGCCGCGGGTCTCGCACATCTGTGAGTAAAAAGTGGTGTATAGCACCGGTTTGTACTCAAAGATGTCACTCAGTACCGGTAGTGGTCTGACTTGTACGGCCCGCAGCGTGATCGCGAACAGGTCGAGCGCGGACATGCCGTCGTAGAGCAGCGTGTAGACGCCGATCGGGTAGTCCCCGCTGCGGGAGAACAGCTCGATCTGGGCGATGACCTGGTTCGTGAAGCTGTTGGACATCACGAAGCTCGGGTGCCCCGTGGCGTTGCCCAGGTTGAGCAGCCGGCCCTCCG
>DASPZW010000467.1:0-5908 GCA_035636055.1 Actinomycetota bacterium | reverse complement strand
GGCGCCCAGGGTGCCGACCCCGGCTCGCGGGTGGAGTTCGTGCTCGCGGAGGTGGCGGAGGGCACGGAGCTGACGGTGGTGGAGACGCCCTCGCTGGCCGTCGGCGAGCTGGTCCCGATGGTGGGCCCGGTGATCCTCGCCGGTTCGATGAGCGATCCGATCGGGGCACCGCCGCGGATTATGGCCCTGAGCAGGTAGCGATGGACCCAGCCGACGCCGTGTTCAGCGCGCTTGCCGATCCGACCCGGCGCGAGGTCGTCCGCCGGCTGTCCGAGCACCCCTCGATGACCGCAACCGAGCTGGCGGGCGTGCTCCCGGTCTCCCGCCAGGCCATCGCCAAGCACCTCGCCGAGCTCGAGCAGGCCAGCCTGGTCGTGGGCGAGCGGGTGGGGAGGGAGAACCGGTTCCGCCTGACGCCCGCGCCGATGGTGGAGGCGGTCTCGTGGATGAGCTCCGTGGGGGCGCAGTGGGACGACCGCCTGTCCCGCCTCGGCGAGCACCTGGGGGCCGAACCGAGGGCCGGCGACGCCTGACCCACGGCGAGGCGGCTGGCTACTCCCCCGTGAAGTGCGGCTCCCGTTTCTCGAAGAAGGCCCGGACCGCCTCCTGCACGTCGTTGGTGGCGAAGGCGGTGGACTGGTCGAGCGACTCCTGCTCCATCACCTCCTCGAAGGGTCTGGAGAAAGCGTCGTTGATGGCTCGCTTCATGAGCGCCATCGCCACCGGCGGGCCGGCAGCCAGCTTCGCCGCCATGGCCCTGACCACCGAGTCGAGCTCTACCGCCGGCACGACCCGGTTGGCGATCCCCATCTCGTAGGCCCGGACGGCGTCGATCGTGTCCCCCAGCAGCGCCAGCTCCTTGGCCCGGTGGAGGCCGATCGAGCGGGGCAGGGTGAACGTGCCGCTCATGTCCATCACGAGGCCCCGCCGGACGAACAGCTCGGAGAACCGGGCATCGTCGCCCATGACGACGAGGTCGCAGGCCAGCGCGAGGTTGGCGCCGCCCCCCGCCGCATACCCTCGGACTGCCGCGATGCCGGGCTTGGGGCAGTACATGATCGTGCCAAGCAGGGCGTGGATACGGTCCATGCGCCGGCGCATCTCCTCGGGGGTGCGCGGGAGTTCCTCGATGGCGGAGAGGTCGACGCCGGAGCAGAAGTGGACCCCGGCTCCCTTGAGCACGAACGATCGGACGGAGGCGTTGGCCGTGATCGAGGCGAAGGCCGCCCCAAGCTCTTCGAACATGGTGCCGTTGATGGCGTTGCGCTTCGCCGGGCGGTTGAGCGTGACGGTGGCCACGGCGTCCGCCTGGTCGACCAGCAGGGTCTCGTAGGGCATCGGCAGCCATCCTACGTTGGGGATGCCAGCGACTACCCGAGCAGCCGCACCACGGCCACGATGCCGACGGCCACGATGATGGCCCGCAGGATCCCCGCCGGGAGCCGGCGGCCAACCTTGGCCCCGATCTGGCCGCCGATCGTCGACCCGGCGGCGAGCAGGAGGGCCGGCCGCCAGGCGACGTGCGCCACCGAGATGAACAGCACCGCTGCGACGCCGTTCACGATCCCGGCCAGGACGTTCTTCGCCGCGTTGACGCGCTGGAGGCTTTCCCGCAGCCCCAGGCCCAGGATGCCCAGCAGGAGCACCCCCTGGGCGGCACCGAAGTAGCCTCCGTAGACCCCGGCACCAAACAGGCCGGCGAGCATCAGGAGGCCCCCGTCCGCGGGCTGCACCTTGGTCCTGCGCTCTTCCATGCGGCGGGCGATCGCCGGCTGGAAGATCACCAGGAGGCAGGCCAGGACGATCAGGGCGGGCACGATCGCCTTGAAAGCGGAGGCCGGAAGGACGAGCAGCAGCAGTCCCCCCGTGATGCCGCCGGTGCCGGAGACGATCCCCAGGCGCAGGAGCCGTCGGCCCTGGCCGGCCAGTTCCTTGCGGTAGCCCCACGCCCCGGACACCGCCCCGGGCACGAGCCCCACCGTGTTCGAGACGTTGGCGACGACGGGCGAGTAGCCGAAGGCAAGCAGGGTGGGGAAGGTGATGAGGCTGCCGGAGCCGACGATGGTGTTGATGGCCCCGGCAGCCACCCCGGCGCCGAGGACGGCAAGCTGCTCCAGCCCGGTCACCGCGTCGCCGACCCTTCACGATGGGTACCCCAGCGGGATCCCCACCAGGTCAGGGCATGCTACTAGCAGGGTGCCTCCGGGCAGGGGCCGGGCCGGACCGCCGGCGCGACGGCTTGCGCGTGAGGGAGGCCCGCCTCGACCAGCCGCCAGCCGGTTGCCACGAGCCGGTTGCCGATCGCCGTTCTGACGCGGTGACGGATCTCCCCGTCCGCGCCGGTCACGTGCAGCCTGGCTGACCGTGCGCGGCGGGCCTGCTCCGCGTCGCGCAGCAGTTCCCCCTGGCGCAGCTGGGCCATCTGGCCTATCAGGTACGGATGCATGGTCGCTCCCTCCTCTCAGCAGCGGGCGCCGGTGCTGCGCCCCACCAGCTGTTCTTCCACCGATCCCAGCCGTCCTCCATAAAAAATCAGCATGCACTTGTTTAAAAGGGAATGCAAGACCTTTCCGGACCTGGCGAGGCGCCCTCCGAGGCGGGCAATACCGGAGACTCGGCTCGGGACTCTCAGCTCCAATGCCTCGTCCATGGGTCAATCCTGCCGGTCGCGGGGCACCGAGACGAGTGGCAGGACTGCCTATATTCGTTAAGATACTGCCATGGAGTTCGGGGCTCGTAGGACCGTCGCGGTGCTGGTCTTCGACCAGATGGCCGTGTTCGAGACGGCGGTGCCCTGCGAGGTCTTCGGCATCGACCGCTCGGCGATGGGCGCCCCCACCTACGGGCTGTTCCTCTGCGCCGCCGACCCGCCGCCGCTTCGGACGACGGAGGGCGGCTTCACCATCGACACTCCCCACGACCTGACCGCCTTACCGCGGGCGGACACGGTCATCGTTCCCGCCTGGCGCGACATCGAGGAGAGGCCACCCGACCACATGCTCGACGCCCTGCGCCAGGCCTACGACCGGGGCGCCCGCATCGCGTCGCTCTGCTCCGGGGCGTTCGTCCTCGCCCATGCCGGACTGCTCGACGGGCGGCGGGCAACCACGCACTGGATGTTCGCCGGGCGCCTGGCGCAGCTGTTCCCGAAGGTCGAGGTGGACCCGTCGGTCCTCTACATCGACGAGGGGCAGGTGCTGACCTCGGCCGGGACGGCGGCCGGCATCGACCTGTGCCTGCACATGGTCCGGTTGGACCACGGGGCCGAGGCCGCGAACCTCTTCGCCCGGCGAATGGTGGTCCCGCCGCACCGCTCCGGTGGCCAGGCGCAGTACGTCGAGGCGCCGCTGCCGCCCAGGATGGACGAGGATCCCCTGGGCGAGACGATGACCTGGGCGGTCGAGCACCTCGGGGAGACCCTCACCGTGCAGGCCATGGCGGCGCACGCCCACCTGTCTGCCAGAACCTTCGCCCGGCAGTTCCTGGCGATGACCGGGACCAGCCCGCTGCGATGGCTGCTCGTGCAGCGGGTCGCCGCAGCCCAGCGGCTCCTCGAGAACGACGACCTTCCCATCGACCGTGTGGCGGAGGCGTGCGGGCTGGGATTGGCGGCGAACCTGCGGGTGCATTTCGGCAGGGTGGTCGGCACGTCGCCCAGCACCTACCGCAAGATGTTCCGGCAGCGGGCAACCGATGACCGCCCGGCCCGTGCCCTCGGCCTCACGGCCGCTTGCAGCAACCTCACGGCCTCTTGAGCAACCGCACGACGAAGTCGCCGCCCTCTTTCTTCGTCGCCTCGTGCGCCCGCACCACGAACTGCTTGGTGCGGTCGTCGGGTTCCACCCGGCAGTCGAGGACGATGCGCCAGGGAAGGTGGGCGTAGTCGGGATACATCGTGGCCAGACCGCCGTGGATCGCGAAGCCCACGTAGTGCTGCCACTTCTCCTCCAGCCGCAGCAGCAGGCGAGTGGAACGGTCCCAGACCCCGGTGTGGACCATGATCAGGTCGATGCGGTCCTCCTCGGGTGAGAGCATGACCATGTCGATCATGGTTGGGTCGTCGAGGCCGCGGATCTGGTCGGACATCGCCGCCATTATCTGCGGAACGTGCCGAAGGCGGTTCAGGCAGACTGCTCGGAGTCCGACGAGGTCCCGCCGGCGTCCGCCAGTGCGGAGGCACCGACCCCGGCGGCCGGGTCGTCCTCGGCTCCCACGTCCTCCAGGGTCACCCGGGTCCAGGCGTCGCCGTCCCACCAGCGGAGGCCCCCGCCGAGCGGATCGGCAAACCAGCCGGCGGGCGAGACCGGGGTGATGGGCACCGGAACGGAGAGGTGCTGGGCGAGCTTGAGCGCCGCCGTGCTCTTGGAGACCATGAGGGTCGGGACCTTGAACGAATCGAGGCGGACGACCTCTCCGGAGTGCAGGACCAGGCGCGGTGCCCGCATCCAGGTGCCCCTGAGTGCGGGGTCGATCCAGTCGATCTCGCCGATGGGGATCGTCCGGCTGGCGCCGAATCGGTGCAGCACCAACTGCTCGCGGCGCACGACCACGCGGCAGGACGCGAAGCGGGCGTCCACGACACCGATCGCGGCGCAAACCGCCCCGAGAAGGACGTGGTGGTCGGCGATCAAGGCAACCCCCGAGCAGAGCGCGAGCACCGAGGTGGCAGTGTGCACCACAAACCCCAACGCCTCGCGGAAAACCTTGGCGCGCTCCATCGGCAATCTCCCGGATGTGGACGGCCAGGGACTGACGCGCAACGGCCGTATGGAAGGAATCGAATCGACGGGCGCGGGCCTGCACTGTAATTAGGCGTTTTTCATTCGCTGCCGCTGATTGCCGCCGATTGCCGCCGTGCAGTCCGGAGGTATGGACGTTTTTCGACCGCTACGGTGCAAGAACGTCCACGCCTCCGATTGCCGCCGTGCAGTCCGGAGGTATGGACGTTTTTCGACCGCTACGGTGCAAGAACGTCCACGCCTCGGCGCTCAGCCCTTTGTGGCGGTGCCCCGGCGTATGTCGTCCATGTGAGGGTCCCAGTGCCACGACCGGTCGATCATCGCGAGCCGGCCACCGGCGACAGCGTCCTGGAGTGCGGCCGAGGGCAATGCCGCGATGTGGCTGGTCACAGCCTCGGCGGCTTCCCTCGCAACGATCACGCTCTGGGCCGGCGACACCGCGTGCCAGGTGCGCTCGCCGGCGGCGTTGGCCAGCCCGGTGATGTCGTAGGGGAGGTCGTGGAACCTGCCGTCCGCAAGCCAGCGTCGCCAGCGCTCCACCACCCAGTCGTCGTAGAAGGCCACGTGTGCGAGCGTGGCCGCAACGGTCCACCCGTTCTCGGTGCGCGAGCCGAGCGCCCGCTCGTCGAGGCCGTCCAACGTGGCGAGCAAGCGAGCAAGGGAACGCCGGCTAGCGGCGAGGAGATCGTCGATTTGGGTCATGTCCTAATCTTCGCAAACGTCCTGCCGTGGTGGCAAGGCACGGGGTCGTGCGACTAGGCAGGCTCTCTTCATTGCAGCACAATTGCCTCATGCCCGATGATGCCGGCGCTGCCAATCCGACTGTGCCCCTTGTGGTCCAGTGCTCGTTCTGCGGGCTCGACCGGCGTGGAGCCGAGGTGGTGCACGGTTGGGCCGACGACCTCTTCATCTGCCGGGACTGCGTTCAGCTCTGCGCAGAACTTCTGAGCCAAAGCGGCGGACCGCCACCCGCCCCGGACTGACTCGACTCGGGTGGCCACACAGTGTTAGCGCCGGCCGTGGCGTCTTCAAGCTTCGCCCGTTGCCAGTCGCTGACTCTTCAAGTTGCCCCTACCAGTGCAGCCCAGACAAAGCTTAGAGTTGCGAGAGTCTTTAAGAGCCGAGTTAACGTTCTAGGGCAAATAGTTGTCCAATACAAAATTGAAGTG
>DASPZW010000466.1:0-5053 GCA_035636055.1 Actinomycetota bacterium | reverse complement strand
TGACCCGGTCCATCGTCGATTCGATGACCTTGCCGAAGCTCGCCCGCGGCTGGCCCCGGGCCAGCTCGAGACCCCGCAGGCGCCACTCTTCCATGCGGGCCTCGTCGGCGCCGCGCAGCAGGTAGACCGTTTGGGCGGCGTAGCCCCGCAGCAGGGTGGCCCGGGTGATCAGGCCCGCCCGGTAGAAGTTCCTGCCGAATGCGAGCCCACTGGGGCGGGCGACCACGGTCCGGTCGAGATCGAAGAAAGCGGCTCCGCCCATGACCCATCCTAAAGGCACAGCAACCCGGCCCCGCGTCCCGGCCCCCGGCGCACGGCGGCCCTCCCCGCCCACGGCCGTCCCGCTGCTCCGCCGGCCCGGCGTGCGCCCTGCCCTGGCGGGACTCGCCGTCGCCCTGGTCGTGTTCGGCGCCGGGATGCTCGTCTACCCCCTGGCGACGGACATCTACACGAACCGGGCGCAGGGCCGGCTGCGGCGGGAGTTCGCCACCCGGCTGGCGCAGACCCCGGCCCTTGCGCCGGCCCCAGCGGTGAGCGACGGGCAGGGCCTTGCCCTGATCAAGATCCCGAGGCTGGGGGTCGACTCGGTGGTGGTCGAAGGCACGGACCCGCGGGCGCTGCGCAACGGGCCGGGGCACTATGCGGGTTCCCCCCAGCCGTGCGGGCGGGGCAACGCCGCCATCGCCGGGCACCGCACCACCTACGGGCAGCCCTTCAACGGGCTGGACGAACTGGTCGCGGGCGACCGCATCGTGGTGGTCATGCCGCACCAGCGCTGCACCTACGAGGTGGTCACCGGACCGGCCGGCGCCGCGACCCCTCGCCCAGGCTCGGCGTCGTGGGTGACGTCGGCGACGGACTGGTCGGTCGTGGGGGCACTACCAGGGTCCTTGCCAAGGTCCTTGTCGGGGTCCTTGTCGGGGTCCTTGTCCGGGTCCTTCCTGACGCTGACGACCTGCCACCCGAAGACCAGTGCGGCCCTGCGCCTCATCGTCAGGGCGCGGCTCGTTTCCTTGTCCTGAATTCCCCTGCCGTGAAGCGGGGAGGCTCCGCCGGGCTCAGTACTGGGAGGACGAAGCGCTCTTGAGTCCGGTCCCCAGCGTGTTCAGCACGCCGCCGAGCTCGCTCACGGGGCCGGTCAGGAACGGGGCCTGGGGTCCGAGTCCGCCGGTGACCTGGTTCAGGGTCGAGTTGGTGAGCTGGGCGACCTGGTTGAGCTGTTCGGCGAGGATGTTGCTGACCGAGCCCACGTTGTTCAGCGTGGCCGCCACGACGTTCTGACCGGGCGCCAGACCGAGCTGGCCAAGCAGGTCACCCGAGCCGGCGGCGGGGGTGGTGGCGGGCGACTCGATGATCGACGGCGTTGCGAGGGAGACCCCGCTCGACCCAGCGCTGGCGCCGGCCGGGCCGGCGGTGACCGGCGCCGCCGGGGAGGCCCGGAACAGGATCGAGACCGAGGGGACGCTCTGCACCTGCAGCGGCGCCGCCTGCGCCACGGACGAGACGGCCGTGCTCGCGGGCTGGACGTTCGCCGTGCTGAAGGATGGAGCCATCGTGACGACGGTGGCGACCAGGACGCCGCCGGCAACTTCGGCCATCCGGGCCAGCGGGGCGGCCATGGCAGCCGACGAGCCGAGGCCGGCAACCGCCAGCGTGTCCCGTGCCCGGTCCGACATACGCCGGAACGACGTCCCCAGGGCCGGCCGGCGGAACAGGTCGGCGATCCGGCCCAGCCCGAACAGCGGCAGGAACCCGAAGGCCCTCGCCGGAACGGCGACCCGGCCGGCCCGTCGCTCCACCGGTACCCCGGCCTCCTTCGTCCGGCGCCGGCAGTCGGCGCAGCGCGCAAGGTGAGCGGCGGCCTCCTCGGAGCGGGGAGCCTGCGGGTTGTCCGAGACGAGCTTCAGGACCCGCCGGCAGGTGGCGAGGGTCTCCTCTGCGGACTCTGCAAGCGAGATCTCCACGCGAAAGCGCGCCCGTGCCCTGCGCAGCGTCGCCTCGACGCCCCGGGGGTTGGTGCCGACGACCTGTGCGATGTCTGCGTACGACATCCCCTCCATCTCCCGCATGACGAGGATGGCCCGCTGGCGGGAGGGGAGCGCGGCGAGGGCGCGGTGCACGACCGAGGCGACCAGGTCCCGGGACACCGACTCCCACACGTAGTCGGGGGCCGGGATGCCTTCGAGCTCGGGCAGCTCACCCGGGTCGGTCGGCTCAGGCTGGCGAACGTTGCGCCGGGCCTCGTCGATGCACAGGTTCTTGGCAATCCGCAGCAGCCAGTGCTCGAACTGGTACTCACCGTTGAACCGGCCGAGTGCCTTGAGCGCCCGGGCGAAGACCTCCTGGGTGAGGTCCTCCGTGTTGGACCGGCCATACGTGAGGTGCGAGACGAACGAGTAGATGCGGGGGTAGTAGCGCCGGATCAGCGTCGTGGCAGCTTCCTCATGCCCACGCTGTGCCTCGTAGACGAGCGCCCGGTCGGGCCGGGTGTCGGTCTCGGGCCGCAGATGAAGGATGCGCTCTGCTACAGCCATCTAGATCTTCACCCCGTCGGTCGAACGGCCCCCCGACACACCTACCGCGCCTGCCAGGCAGAAAAGATAGCGTAGCACCTTGCGCCGATTTTCCGCTCGAAATCTTTGTGAAATAACCATTATTTACCTGGTGCCGGCCCTGTTCAAACGTCGGGTAAGCCCCTCGCCTGCATGGGACTTCGGCCCTAGCGTCGGCAGATCTGACGAGGAACTTGATGGTCACGGGAGGTCGGGAGAACTGCCTAGTCCCTACGCCCAAGGGCCGCCCGAACCGCCTCATCCGGCGTCCCGGCCCGCCGCACGGTTGCGAGCGGCGTCTCCCCCGGCGGCGGCGCAACCTCCCAGGTGCCCAATCCCACGACCGGCTTGCCCATCTTGAGCGCCAAACCGATCTCCGAGAGGGTCCCCACTCCGCCCCCGACAGCGATGACCGCATCGGCCGCCCGGACGACCAGGGTGTTGCGGGCCTCCCCCATCCCGGTCGGCAGGGCGATGTCGACGGAGGGGTTGGCGTCCGCCCTGGTGGCCCCCGGCAGGATCCCGACGGTGACGCCGCCGGCGCTCTTGGCGCCTCGGCAGGCTGCCTCCATCGCGCCGCCGCCCCCGCCGCAGACGAGGATGGCCCCGCTCGCTGCGACGAGCGCCCCGACCTCGAACGCCGCAGCTTCGACGGCCGGTGTGGCCCGGCTGGGGCCGATCACGGCCAGGTAGACGGGCAAGGTCGGGTCGTTATGGGTTGGGGGGAGCGTTTTGAGGAAGTCTGCCAGAAGCTGGTTGCCGGCCGCCGTCTGGGTATGCTGTTTTCCACCCTGTCCCGAAGCATAAGGGGAGCTTGCACATGGATCTGTCAATCGAAACAGAGAAGGTCGGCGACGCCGTCGTGCTCCACGTTGCCGGCGAGGTCGATGTCTTCACGGCGCCCCAACTCCGCGAGGCGGTGGTCGGTGCCATCGAGGAAGGCTCCCGTGATGTCGTGGTGGACCTCCAGGGGGTGGATTTCCTCGATTCCACCGGGCTCGGCGTGCTGGTGGCCGGCCTGAAGCGGGTGCGCCAGTACGGGGGCGATCTCTCGCTGGTCTGCACCCGGGAGCACATCCTCAAGATCCTCGACATCACGGGTCTGGTGAAGGTGCTGCGGGTCCACGACTCCGTCGAGGCCGCCACGGCTTCCGAAACAACAGAATAGGGGCGCGGCTCGTCTGGAGGGAGCCGCACCCATCCCGTTCGGTGCCGTCGCCACTCTGAGTGGCAGTCTTGCCCCCGCAGAGGAGAGGCTCCGAAAAGGAGAGTCTGTTTGACCGCGCATAACGCGGCGAAACAGCCACTCGATTGCCACACCCCTCTGGAACCCGGACATGTCGGTCACGGGAGCCCCATCCGACCCTTGGGCCGACCACCGACGGTGACGGACCAGCCGAGAGAACCGAACGGTCGCTGCTTGCCAGGAACAAAGAATAAAGCCTCGGACGTCACGTCCGAGGCTTTATTTCTTCGAGCGCAGGTCTGTCAGGCGACGGTGTTTCGACCATCGACTCCGTCTTGCGCTTCGAGAAGGCGATGGCGGCCCCGAGGATGACGAGCGCCACGCCGGCGATGCCGAGCCGGGCCCCGGTGTTGTTCCGGAGGCTGATCACAGCGGGCAGCATCAGCAGTGACACCAGGTTCATCACCTTGATCAACGGGTTGAGGGCGGGACCGGCGGTGTCCTTGAAGGGGTCGCCGACCGTGTCACCGATGACCGCCGCCTTGTGGGACTCGGAGCCCTTGCCCCCGAGGTTGCCGTCCTCGATGTACTTCTTGGCGTTGTCCCAGGCGCCTCCGGCGTTCGACAGGAACACCGCCATCAGCTGACCGGTCAGGATGACCGCCGCCAGGAACGCGCCCAGGGCGAGGTAGCTGATGCCAAAGCCGATGATGACGGGCGTGAGCACGGCCAGCAGGGCGGGGGTGGTCAACTCCCGCAGGGACGCCGCCGTGCAGATGTCGATGACGGGGCCGTACTCGGGGCGCTCGGAGCCGTCCATGATGCCGGGGTGTTCCCGGAACTGCCGCCGGACCTCCTGCACCACCGTCCCCGCGGATCGGCCGACCGCCCGGATGGCGAGCGACGAGAAGAGAAACGGGATCGAGCCACCGATCAGCAGGCCGATGAAGATCCTGGGGTCGGCCACGTTGATCTGGGTGAGGTGGTTCTCGAACAGCGCCCTGCCCACCACCCCCTTGAGCTCGGGAAACTGGTTGCCGATCGTCTCGATGAACGAGGCGAACAGCGCGACCGCCGCGATGACCGCGGAGCCGATGGCGAAGCCCTTCGTGATGGCCTTGGTCGTGTTGCCCACGGCGTCCAGGCTCACCATGATTCTCTGCGCCTCGCCCTCGAACTCGCCGGACATCTCGGCGATGCCCGCCGCGTTGTCGGACACCGGGCCGAACGTGTCCTCGGACACGACCACGCCGGTGGTGGCAAGCATCCCCATCCCACAGAGGGCGACGAGGTAGAGGGAGAACTGGATGTTGCC
>DASPZW010000465.1:0-8398 GCA_035636055.1 Actinomycetota bacterium | reverse complement strand
CTGGGCGGCGAAGATGTTGGCCGAGCCCGAGAGCGCGGCGGCTGCGGGCGAGGTCGGTGTTGCCGTCGGCGCAGTCGTCGAGGTGGTCTTGCTGCACGCGGCGAGGACGACGCCGCAGACGGCAGCAGCCACGACGAAGCGGATCCTTCTTGATGCACCCATTTCCTTTTCCCCCTTTTTCACAACCCGGCTATTCACTACCCGGCTTTTCAGAACCCGCCTCACGATCCGGCGGGCAACTCGATAACGACGTTGGTGGACTTCACGGAGGCCACGGCGACCATGCCCGGCTGGAGGTCGAGCTCATCGGCGGCCTCGCGGGTCATGAGCGAGACGAGGCGGAACGGTCCCGCCTGCATCTCGACCTGCGCCGCGACGCCGTCCTTGATGACCTTGGTCACGATACCTGTGAGGTGGTTGCGGGCCGACTGGGCCCGGAAGGCGCCCGCCTCGGGCGACTCGGCGTTTTCTGTCACGAACCTGGCAAGCTGCGCGCCGTTGATCAGGCGCCGGCCGCCATTGGTACGCTCGGCCGGGAGCCTCCCCGCATCGACCCACCGCCGCACGGTGTCGACACTCACGCCCAGGAGCCCTGCGACCTGGCCGATCCGGTACTGACCCATCCGCGTACCCTACCGAATTGCACCGGCTCTTTTCTCGCATCTGCAAGCCTTTCGACCTCTCGATCGCTTCTGGGCGAGCTTTGTGTCGCAAATGGGCCGTTAATGCTCGTTGACACCTGGGGGGCCGACAGGATTTTAATGCTTCGACAGCTTTCCGTCACCCTCGGCGCCGGTCCACACCAAGACCGGCCCGCTGCTCACGACGGTGATCGCCCCCGCCGGGGCCCTGAACGTGGACCCAGCGATCAAGAACGACAAGCTGCGCCACGACGTTGTGGCCACTGGGGCCGACGGTCACGGGGTCGTCGTCGCGTGGGGGGAACTCGACCCCAGCTTCGCGGCCACCCAGGTCCCTGTCGCCTGGGAGGAGGACGGCGGGCCGATCGCCGGCAGCTCGACCCCCGCCCGTCTCGTGGTGCCGTCCGACCAAGCCGGCGGGCGGTATGTCTTCAGCCTGATCCGCCTCGACGTGCGGGACGCCGACCCGGGCCACTGAGGCGCACTCCGAAGAAATGGCTCGTCGCTGTTGGAGTGGGTAGTCCCGCCCGGATTGTCCAAGAGCGCCGTGGCTCAGGTACGGCTAGGAGCTTCTTTGTGTGAATAGCCGTCATTATGGCGGTTTTTCACACAAAGATAATCATGGCCGTCCCGGCCGCCCGCGCGGATGAGGATAGAAAGAAGGTTCGCCCGGGGCAGGTCGCTTGGCGCTTCTAACACGGCGACGAGCCCAATTACGGGGGGAAATTGGGCCCTGCCCGTATCCCGGTGGGCGCACGCGGCGGTCACCTTCCCGGCAGCCCGACACACGCATGTCCCGCGCCCGAGGAGGGTCCGTCGTTGAGAGTGTCCGACAGCACGACCACGTGGCGGACCCCGGGGTCTCCGGGGACGCCCGAGTTCACGCGCCAGTTCCCGCCGCGCCATGCCCGCGAGTTCTGGAAGGTCCCGGCGGGGGCGGCCGTGGTGGTCGGCGTCGCGTTCTCCGTCCTGCTGATGGCCGTCGCGTTCGGCGTCCAGGCCAAGATCAACGCCCTCGTCTCCCACCCGGCGCTCCCGGCCGCGGCTCCGGCCGTGCCGGTGCACCTCATCCACCAGATCCTGCTGTGGCTCACCCTCGTCGTCACCGGGGCGATGCTCCTGCAGACGGGGATCAGCACCTTCACCATGGGCACCGCCCTCATGCGCTCGAGGCGGGACGAGATCGCCATCCGGCGCCAGAGCGGTGTGCTCCGCTCCACCCTGCTCCTCGAGTTCGCCCGGGCCATGCTGGGCCCGTGCCTCCTCGGCGGTGCCGTCGGAGAGATCGTGGGCATCGCCGCCGGGCTCGTCCTGCGGGGCTCGACCGTGCTGCCGGTCCGCTTCACGGTGGTCTCGACCCTCTCGGCGTTCCCCGTCACCGTGCTGCTCGCACTGACCGCCACGCTCATCCCAGCCTGGCAGTCGGCCAGTGCCAGCCCGGCGCTGCTACGGAAGGAGTAGGTACCGTGTCGAGCAGTCTTGCCCCAACGCCCTTCATCCGGATCCGCGACCTGCGGTTCCGGTACCCCGGCATGAACCACGATGCCCTCTGGATCCAGACGCTGGAGATCGACCGGGCAGGGCTCGTCGCGGTCACCGGGCCGAGCGGCGCCGGCAAGAGCACCCTGATGGAGCTGCTCGCGGGGACGCTCGCCGAGCAGTACACCGGGTCGGTGCAGGTCCTCGGCAAGGAGTGGTCGGAGCTCCGCGGGGACCGGGCCCGGCAGTTTCACCTCCGCCGGATCGCGCTCATCCCGCAGGACCTGGGCCTCCTGCCGAACCAGACGCCGCGCCAGATGCTGTGCCAAGCCCTGCTCGACGCGGGTGTGCCGAGGAACCAGTGCGACGATCGGGTCTCCCGGGCCCTGTCGCAGATGGAGCTGGATGCCTACGCCGACCGGCGGATCGCCGAGATGTCGGGCGGGCAGCGCCAGCGGGTCGCCATCGCCCGGGCGCTCGTACGGAACGTGGAGCTCATCCTCGCCGACGAGCCGACCGCCAACCTGAACTCGCAGCTCGGCGATGAGACCATCGCCGTGTTGCGGCGCATCGGCGAGACGATCCCCATCGTCATCGTCACGCACGACTCGCGCGTCGCCCAGCTCTGCGACAGCCGGATCACGCTGGCCGCCCCTCCGACCGGGTTGCCGGCGCCCGCACGCGTCACCCCGCGGCCGGTCACCCTGCCCGCCGCGGCCGCGGCCTTGGTGATGCCTCCCCCGAGCCGGGTGGTGCCGGCGGCCCGGGCGGTGCCGGCGGCGGCCCGAGTGACGCCGCCCCCCAGCCAGGCGGTGCCCGCGGCGGCCCGAGTGACGCCGCCCCCCCCGATCCGGAAGGTGCCCGGCCACCGGGTTGCGCCGGAACCGCGCTCGTTCCGCAGCCTGGCGCTTGCGGGGGCCGGGGCTGCCTGCGGCGTCGCAGCCGCGGTCGCCGCACTCCTTGCCGGACCCCTGTCCGGGGGTGGGCAGCACCCGGTGGCACAGCAGGCAAGCGTTGTGACACCGGCGACCCCCGCACCGGCCTCGAGCTCTCCGGCGCCGGTTGCCACCCCCACCGCCGATCCCATGACCCCCGCTCCGGCTACGGCAAAGCCCGCAGTCGCGCCGGTCGTCCAGGCGAAAACAGCCACGGTTCCCCGGAAGGTCGTCAAGCCCAGCACGCAGCCGGTCGTCGTCCAGGTGGCGCCGGTCCAGGTGGCGCCGGTCCAGACGACCCCCGTCGCCACGCCGGTGGCCACCCCGTCGGCGACGCCGACCCCGTCGTACCTGCAGTGGTGGCAGTCAATGGCCCAGATCTTCGGGTTCCCCACCGCCGCCCTGACGCCGACGCCCACCCCGACGCCGACGCCCACCCGGCACTGATTCGGGACCACTCCCGACCTCTGACACGAGAATTCCCGGGCGGCAGGCGGCCATGGGGTAGGTCGACCACTCTGCGTGGTCAGTTCGGGGTCGCTATTTACCCATAACATTCTTTTTGGATGCCTTGCATAAGACACAGACTCGAACTGTGGATGTTTGACCGCGCCAGGCGCGGCGAGGCAGCCAAAGATGCGCCGGGACCCGGCCACCAGGTATGAGGGCGACCACAGAACGTGGTGAATCTGGAGCGACGCTGCCGGTCCGAGGCCGCGCAAAGTAACCCATTCTCATTCTCGGGAGTGGACCCTGCCGTAGGGTCCCATGATGATCTTTGTGTGCCCAGGGCTCAGTCTCAGCCCTCAGCACTCAAGGAAGGCGGAAGGGCCTGATTGGGCCAGATAGGATGTGGGCATGGATGACCGGGTCGCCGCCTTCATCGGCAAGAACCATGCTGCCGCGATGGCCACGTTGCGGCCCGACGGCACGGCGCACGTCGTCAGGGTCGGCGTCGGGGTCGCCGACGGGAAGATCTGGAGTTCCGGCACCCAGTTCCGGCTGCGGACCAAGCACCTGCGCCGGGACCCCCGCTCCACGCTCTTCGTCTTCGACACCTCGCCCGACCCGAAGTTCCTGAGCCTCGAGACCACCGTCACGATCCTCGAAGGCCCCGACGCACCCGAGCTGCACCTCCGGCTGTTCCGGGAGATGCAGGGGGAGCGGGTTGCCGAGGGCAAGATCGCCTGGTTCGGGGGTGAGCTGACCGAGGAGGAGTTCCTCGAGACGATGCGCGCCGAGGGCCGCCTGATCTACGAGTTCGACGTCAAGCGGGCGTACGGCTACTACTGAGTTCTCCGAAACGTCGGGCCCCCCAACGATGCCTTACCGACGCACCCGGCTCCAGGCGGATCAGGTGTTCGCCGGACTGGAATGCGTTCGGGGGGCACGACATCGGCTCGGTGCCGAGGCCCCGGCGCCGGCGCTCCGGCGTGAGCGTGTCGCCCGTGTAGATCTCAATATACGGGTAGCTCCCGTCCACCCATAGCTCGGCGCAGCCCCCGTCCGCGCCCCAGAGGCGGGCCCAGGCCAGGCCCTCGGCGTCACGGGCAAGGTCCCTGAACGCGAAATCGATCCCTCTGCGCCCCGATCCGCCGCCGGGTCCGGAAGTCGAAGGCCGTACCGGCGACACCCTCGCTCCCCACCGGCAACTGGCGGGACTCGTCGGTGGTGACGCGGGTCTCCGCGGCGAACTCGAGATCGCAGTCGTCCAGCCGTCCGTCCCCCGGGGAGAGATAGGGAGGCTGCCCACACCCGTAGGGGCACGCACGGTCGCCGCCATTGGTCGCCGTCGTGGTGACCACAAGGCCGCCGCCCGTCAGGTGGTAGTCCACCGCGACGTCCAGCAGGAACGGGTACCCGGTGTGGGGGAAGAGCGTCGTGGCCATCACGACCCGGTCGGCCTCGTGGCGGGTCGCCCGCCAGGAGCGCCATCGCAGGAATCCGTGGATGGCATTGCCCTTGCCGGGCTCCGTCAGGGCCACCTGGTAGTCGGTGCCGTCGGAGTTGTAGCGGCCGCCCGGCGAGGCGGTTCGGCCAGGGGACGAGCGGGGTCCCGTGGGCGCCGTCGCACAGCTCGGCGGCGCCGTAGGGGTCGAGGACCGGCCGGCCCGCCAGCGAGTACTCCCGGAACCCGCCGCCGACCTCGACGATGGTGGCCTGCTGATCTCCATGAGCAATCCGGTACTGCTCGCCGGACGGCGCTCGCTCCATCGGTGCTACTGGGCCTTCTCCGGATACCGGGGCCGCGACGGTGGAGGTGGTGGCGGTGGCGTGTCGGGCAGGGCGTCGAGCAGGCGGGCGGACACCTCGGCGATCTCTTCGACCGCAGCCTCGAACGCCGCGGCGTTGGCCTTGGACGGCGCCCGGTAGCCGCTCACCTTCCGCACGAACTGCAGCGCGGCGGCTCGGATCTCCTCCTCGCTCGGGCCGGTGCCCCGAAGCGTCTTGATGCTGCGGCACATGGCGCTACCCCTCCACGGCCGGCGCGTCGCCGGGCGCACCAGACGGCGTTGCGGCCGGCGGGTTGGGGGCGAAAAGAGAGGCGACCTCCATGAGGACCCCCAGGGCCTCGAAGACCTCGTCGAGCTCCGGCGACGCGGAGGTGGGCACCCTGACGATGGGCCGAACGATGGCCTCGTCCAGGACCTCCAAGTAGCGCTCGATCATCCCGGAGGCCCGGGCCGGATCGGGACCCGCGATGCCCACCGAGGCGACCCCCATGGCCGCAAAGTTCTTGGCGTAGGCAGGCATCGCCGCGTAGCGGGCGGCCTCGGCGCCGACCCGAAGGGCGGCTCCCTCGCCGAGCGAGACCCGGATGTAGCTCGCCAGCTCGGGCTCGGCGGCCCGGAGGCCCCCAGGCCGGCGGGTCGCGCCTTCGCGGACCTCGCCCCGCGCCCAGACGATGCGCTCCGGGTTCATCCAGTTGAGCAGGACCAGGTCCGCGATCTCGCCGCCGAGGCGGCACATACGGGGCCCCATGGCCGCGACGCAGAGCGAGGCCTCGGGGCCGAGCGCCTCCCGCAGCTCCGTCACGGCCGCCCTGACCGCTCCGACCGAGCCCGAACCACCCGATCCCACGACGAGCACGAGGCGCTCCAGCGGCATGCCCGCGGCAGCAACCTGCTTGGCGACGCCGGCCGCGGGCCTGCGGTCACAGGGCACCGCGCCGATGCCGACGCGGATGACCTTTGTGGCAGCGAGCATGGCCCCGGCGACCTCGATGCCGTCCCCGGGAGGGGCGTCATTGGTCCAGACGGAGGCATAGCCAAGCTCCTCGGCGCTGCCTGCGACGGTCCCGGCCAGCTCCAGATCGGGGGTCGCCGGCATGGCAAACCCGCGGCGGCCGAGCCTACGTGCTGTGTCGATCGTGCGTCCCCCCTTTGGCGATGCTGCAGGTTTCGAAGCAAAGTATCCCCCGTGGTTGCATTTACGTACGCCCGCGGCACGACAGAGGAGGTCGCAGGGATGGATCTTGCAGAAGGATGGAGCAGCTACGAGGCCGAAGCCGGAACCGTCCCCGCTTACCGGGCAAGGCCTGCGGCCGCCGGCGGTCCCTTGCCGGCCGTCATCGTGATCCAGGAGGCGTGGGGCGTCGACGACCACATCATCGACATCACGCGGCGCGTGGCCACCGCCGGCTACCTGGTTATGGCACCCGACCTGTACGCACCCGGCGGCGAACGCCCCGCCCCCCTGCGGCCGGAGCGCATGGCGGCGCTGAAGGCGTTTGTCAACACGATGCCGCCGGGGGCCTGGACCGACACCCGGGCTCGGGAAGAGGCGCTCGGCCGGCTTCCCGAGCCCCAGCGCGGGGAGGTGGCCGAGTCGATGGCGGCCCTGTTCGCCGGCGGGGACCGGCTGCCCCTGGTGCGGGCCGCGGTCGGCCACCTGCGAGCGGACCCGGATGCCGCCGGCAAGCCCGTGGGGTCCGTCGGGTTCTGCATGGGTGGTGCGCTGTCGGGCAGGATCGCCTGCTCGGATCTCGAACTTGCCGCGGCCGCCATCTTCTACGGGACCCCGCCGACGGAGGAGGAACTCCAGGGGCTCGCCTGCCCGCTGATCGGTTTCTACGGTGGTGCCGACCCCCGGGTCACGAACGGGGTGCCCACCATGGCCAAGACGATCGAGGAACTGGGAGGGTCGTTCGAGTACCACATCTACCCGGGGGCACCGCACGCGTTCTTCAACGACACCCGGCCCTCGTACCGCGTGGACGCCACGCGGGATGCATGGGCCCGGCTCCTGATGTTCTTCGCCGAGCGGCTCGGACAGGGCTGATGCAGGGCCCGGGAACGAGGCAACGTACGGGAAAGGGGTGCTAGCCCCCCTTCAGAAATTTAGGTGGTAACCCCCATGTCTCCTGCTCAACGGAACTGAGACAATCTGAGCCTGGTTGCGGCCACGGACCGCGTGGCCGCACGGAGGACGAGGAGGTACGTCGAGATGTCGTACGAGGACTTGGGAGCCAACGAATTCACGTTCACCGGCGACCGGACCATGATCACGTTTTTCCCGGTGGCCCCTGCCCCTGGGCCGATTCACCCCGGTCAGGAGGGCGCCGAGCTCATCTACCACGGTCCGGAGGGTGATCTCACCTTCCGCGGCAAGGAGATCACGAGGCAGGACACAGATCTTGGAGCGGAGCTCAGTGTCGTTCTCCAGGCCAACCAGGACGCCGGAGGCCGCAACTTCACCCTGCTCGTGCCCAAGGCCTTCGGCGTGACCAGGCAGAACCCGGTCACCTTCGGAACGCTGGCAATCAAGACCTCGACCCGTGGCTTCATCGCAACACCCGGCGTGGCGCTCACCTACGAGATCCTTCCCCTGGTGGGACTCGCGCAGGACGTCATCCTCCCCTTCTAAAAGGGGACACAGCGCTACTCCTGGACCTGTATGACGAAGTGGTCGATCGCCAGCAGGGTCACCGTCAGGAATCGACCACGTGACGGTGGCCTGCTGGCATGGGCCTCGGGTGAACGCCGTGAGCCGGTCAGGGCTCCAGGGCGTGGCGCACGAACGTCACCAGTTCATGCTCGCGCTGGCGGAGGGCGGTATGTCCGCTCGGCTCCCCCGCCACGGCCCGCAGGACCCCGGCCTCGGCCAGGGACCCGACCACTGCCGTGTAGAGGGTGAACAGGAGGAGGCCCGGGTCCTGCCGGCGGAATTCGCCGGCCTCCATCCCACGCTCCAGGAATCCGAGAGCGGCCTTGCGGAACGGCTCGAGGGCGTCGGCGACGCGCTTGACCACCGCCGGGCTCCGGCGTGCCGCCTCGCGCAGGAACAGCGGGAACTCGGGCCAGTGCTCCGCCAGCCGGAACAGGGTGCGGATCACGGACTCGA
>DASPZW010000464.1:0-2714 GCA_035636055.1 Actinomycetota bacterium | reverse complement strand
CAATCAGCGAAGCTCTACCAGCAAGCCAAGGCACCTCTGGAGTCCTACTGCCAGCACGGACGAAAGGAAGGGAGGTAGACCATGCCACCGGTACTCGTGGAGATCGGGCCCCGCCCGGCCGACGCCGAGGAGGACGAGATGGAGGACGAGGTCGAGTTCGTCGGCGACCTCGACCAGATCGTCGAGTCGACCATGTGCAGTTGTAACGCCGGCGACGACAACCCCTACTGACCAGCTCCGCCCGGCGTTCCGGCGCCGGGTATCGGCAAGACGCCGCACGCCAGCCGACCACGTTGGCGAGCCATTCCGCCGTGCAGTAATTACAAGAATGTGATTTGATCCTCCCGTCCCCGGATGAGGAGGTGCCACTTGCCAAGTGCTCCGACCCTTCCCGTGAGCGTTGCTGCGGGGAGGAACTCCAGCGCCTGGTCAGGCGCACACGCCTCCTCAATGGAGGCGTCTTCACCTCTCCCGAGCAGATGGTGACCGGGATCATGGCGTTCATCGCTGTGTACAACCGCACGGTGAGACCCTGCCGCTGGATCTACGACGTGAGCCGCCTTGCGGGCGGCCTGACATGTGGCCCTCTCTAACGCCCGGGTGCACTACCACATCGCCGGGGGGACCAAGACCAGCATGGATCGCACCGACTGGGCCGAGTTGTCCGAGCCGGTTCGCCACGCCATTACCGCCTACACCGGGCCAGTCCTCTCGGCCGAGACTGCGTCCGATGGGCTCAACTCGGCGATTGCGATGTCCGTGCGCACCAGCACCAACACGATCTTCGTCAAGGGCCTGCGCACCGACCATCCCGGTGTAGTCACCCAACACCGCGAAGCGATGATCAACCCATATGTCCTATCGGTCTCGCCTCGGCTTCGCTGGCACATCGACGATGTCGACGGCTGGAACCTGCTGGGCTTCGACTACATCCCCGGACGCCACGCCGACTACAGGCCTGGCTCACCTGACCTGCCGAAGGTCATCGCCGCCATGCGACGGCTCGGGCAGATCCCGTGCCCCGACCTGCCGATCAAACAAGCCGAGAAGCGGTGGGCGGACTATGTCGACGACTCGATGGACTTGGAGTGCCTTCGCGGCGACGCCCTGCTGCACACCGATTACAATCCCCTCAACATTCTGATTTATGACCGCGGTGCGCACATTATCGACTGGGCTTGGCCCACCCGCGGCGCCGCGTTTATCGACCCAGCGTGCCTGATTCTGCGGCTGATCGCTGCCGGCCACACCCCGACCCAAGCTGAAACGTCGGTCGCACAGGCACCCGCCTGGAACCAAGCATCCAAACGGGCCATCGATATTTTCGCTGTCGCCAACTCCCGGCTGTGGCGGCAGATCGCCACCAACGACCCGCACCCATGGAAGACACACATGGCCGCCGTCGTCGATCAGTGGGCACAGCACCGCCTCTACGGTCGGCACTCCCACCGTACCCCCGCGCTCCAGCCGGCGCGAGCAGGGTAACCACGCACGGTTGCCGAGAAGGTGGTGTCTCCATGACGCTCCCCACAATCGCTCGCGCCACAGCTGGGGACCCGCTCCCCTGCTGCCAACCACCCCCTGCCTGACGGGGGCGCTTGGCCTTTGATTGAGCGCTGCGAACCAATTGGTGTTCCCGCGGTGGGGGTTGACCCCCCCGTCGGTGACGCCGTGGCTCCCACCGTGGATGCCGAAGAGGACGGGCTCGCGGCGGTCGTCACCGTGGCCGTGGCCGGCCCGGGCAACGCCGTTCCGGGAGGTGCAGGGGTCGGCGCGGCCGCCGGCGTGCCGTGGGTGCAGGCCGCGAGGGCGACGAGCCCCGCCATCGCCACCCACCGTCCCGTCCGGCTGCGAGCCATCCGGAGACCATTCTGCCCACACCGGCCCCATCCCGTGACCCGAACCCGTGATAATCCCGCCTGCACGATCCGGCATGGATGAAGGGAGAGGTCGTTGAGGGCGCACACCGTCTACAGGACGTTCGAGACCGCCCGCCGGCGGGAGCTGGTGAGGATCACCGAGGACGTCCAGCGGGCAGTGGACGAGGCAGGCATCCGCGAGGGCATGGTGCTGGTCTCCGCCATGCACATCACCGCAGGGGTGTGGGTCAACGACGACGAGCCCGGGCTGCACCGGGACGTGCTGGAGTGGCTGGACAAGGTGGCCCCGCCGAGCTGGCAGGCGCCCGCCAACGACGTGGCGAAGGCGTTGCTCCCGGACCCGGGCGACTACCGCCACCACGCGGGCGGCGAGGACAACGGGGACGCCCACCTGAAGAACCTCCTCGTCCACCATCAGGTGATCGTCCCGGTCACCGACGGCCGGCTCGACCTCGGGCCCTGGCAGCAGGTCTTCTACTGCGAGTTCGACGGGGGCCGCCGCAAGCGCCTGATCATGAAGGTGCTGGGTGAGTGAGCCGTTACGGGTGCGGGGCGCTACGGGCCAGCCGGAACCCGTAGTTGTCGGAGCGGACGTGCGGGTTGCCGTAGTTGCGGTTCAGCACCAGGCACGAGTCGTCGCTGTCGTTCCAGGACCCCCCCCGAATCACACGGTACGTCCCCCCTGGGCCGGAGGGGGATTGGGCGGGGCTCGAGGCTGTTTCTGTGTACCAATCCCAGCACCATTCCCAGACGTTGCCGCTCATGTCCGAGAGCAGCAACTCATTCGGCTTCTTCGTGGCGACCCGCTGCGTCCGGTCGGTGTTGTCCATGTAC
>DASPZW010000463.1:0-2170 GCA_035636055.1 Actinomycetota bacterium | reverse complement strand
CTACTCGATGCCCGGATGGCGCCTCGCGTTCCTCTGCGGCAACGCCGAGATCGTGACCGCGCTCGGCAAGCTCAAGTCCTACCTGGACTACGGGGTGTTCCAGCCGATCCAGATCGCCGGCATCATCGCCCTCAACGAGTGCGCCACCGCCCCCAAGGAGATCCGGGAGACGTACCGTGCCCGCCGGGACGCGCTCGTGGCCGCCCTTGCCAGGGCCGGTTGGGAGATCCCCGTGCCCCCGGCGACCATGTTCGCCTGGGCGCCGATCCCGGAGCCCTTCCGGGCCATGGGCTCGCTGGAGTTCGCCAAGCACCTCCTCAAGGAGGCGAAAGTGGCCGTGGCCCCCGGCATCGGCTTCGGCGGCGGTGGTGACGGGCACGTCCGCTTCGCTCTTGTCGAGAACGAGCACCGGATCCGGCAAGCGGCGCGCGGTATCAAGAAGGCGCTGGAGTCCGGCCCCGGGGCATAGGAGGGGCCTGGCCGGATCCGGCCACTCAAGTTTCCCTCCCGCCGACCGATGATTGTGGTGAGGCGAACACTCTGCGTGAGGACGCCGGAAGCTCACAGGCCGGGGGGCCGATCGACGAATTGAGGTAGGAGAATGCCTCCCAGAATGCCAATCGGGTTGCGCGGTCCACCGCGAGTCAACTGCAACCAATTTGCTCAGTCTTTGGACAAGCTCATCGTCGCCTGCTGAGCGCGGGCGAATCCCAACTATCCTCATGCAAGTCCGGCCTCTTGCGGCCGGGATTCCTGCGCGCCCACCCGGGGAAATGATGGTCCTATTAGCATGATATATTTGGCCGTTGATTAGGCCATTCGGCTTGTAACGCAGAGTTCATATTGAATCAGCTAATTCGGGCTAAAGGTGGTGCGGTAAGCACCGATAACTACGTAGCGGAGGTTAGCTGGCGCCGCCGCAAACCCCCAGGTTTCCGCAACGCAACCACTACAGGAGGTAGGTATGAAGTGCAGGTCCTTGATGATCCCGGCAATGGGTGGCTTCGTCAGTATCGCAGCAGTCGCCTCGGCAATCTTTCCCATGTCCGGGGCTTCCGCCGCACACGTGCTGCCCGTCGTGCCTCCCGCACCGATCGTCATTCCCTCCGACGTCGTGATGGATGTCGCCTGGCCGGCCCTGTCTGCGGTGCATGGCGCCATCGCCGGTGCGAAGGGCTTTGCCACCGCAACGACCGCCGGCGTAGCTAACCTGGCGGCCAGCACGGGGGCCAACGCCAAGGGTCTTGTGGGGTCCACGGCCGCCGGCGCCCAGGGTGTCGTCGGCGGGGCCGTCGAGGGTGCCCACGACGCCGCAGCGATCGCGAAGGAAAAGGTTGGAGTTGTCACCGGCGTGGTGAAGGAGAAGGTCGACGGCGTCACCGACAAGGTCGTGGCGGTGGTCACCTCCCTCCCTGCCACGGTGGACGCTGTCACCGACCCGGCCCTGTCCACCGTCGAGTCGATCCCGGAGAAGGTCGACGTTGTGACGGACAAGGTCTCCACCGTTGCCGGCGGTTTGGTCGCCACGGCGGACGGCGTCGTGGACGCAACCGTGCTGCAGGCGGGCGCCTGCCCGGCCGGGACCACGGTCGCCACCCCGGTGGCGGCCATGGGCACGTACGTCTGCGTCTCGATCACGGCGGCCGGCCACTAGCTGCACGAGCCGGCGACGCCGCCAGGAAGAAGGCCAGCAAGCAGGTAAGCCAGCAAGCAGGTGAGGAGGCCCGTCCCGAGCCCGACTCCCCATCGGATCGGACGGGGCGCATCAACCCCGGGGTTCTTCGGCCTATCCCCCCTCCAGGCCGAGGGACCTCGGGGTTTTTCTTCCCCCCGGCCCTCCGGTGCGACCGCCCCCGTGTTGTGCACGGGCCGACGGTAGACTCCACAACGTGCCCGCCTACGCAGCTTCGAGCCCGGATGCCGTGACCACGACCCGGGTCGTCGACCTCCGCTCCGACACCGTCACCGTGCCGACGCCCGAGATGCGCCAGGCGATGGCGACGGCCGAGGTGGGCGACGACTTCCTCGGCGAGGACCCCACGGCCCGCCGCCTGGAGGAGCGGGTCAACCAACTGTTCGGAGCCGAGGCCTCGGTCTACGTGCCGAGTGGGCGCATGGCCAACCTCGTCGGCCTGCAGGCCCTGACCGTGCCCGGCGACGAGGTGCTGTG
>DASPZW010000462.1:0-3090 GCA_035636055.1 Actinomycetota bacterium | reverse complement strand
CCCTTGCCCACGTCCCCGTAGCCGCAGACCACCGCGGTCTTGCCCCCGATCAGCACGTCGGTGCCCCGGTTGATCCCGTCGATCAGGGAGTGCCGGCAGCCGTACTTATTTGATCGAGCATCCGCGCTCGCGATTCGGCGTTCTTTGCGGTTCGGTTTTCTGTGCGGCTCAGCGTTCGAACGGGTCCTTCGGCACGAACACGTGCACGGGGGTGGGCGCGGCAAGCTTTGCGAGCTTGCCGGCATCGGATGGCATGCCCACGACGTAGCCGAAATGGATCGGCACGATGAGTTGGGCCCCGATGAGCTTCACCGCCTCGACGGCCTCCGTGGCGTCCATCGTGAAGTAGCCACCGATCGGGATGAACGCCACGTCACAGGAGATCGACTCCATCTCCGGGATGGGGTCGGTGTCGCCGGCGTGGTAGTAGCGGACCCCGTCGATGGTGAAGACGTACCCGACCCAACCGTTGGACCGGGGGTGGAACTGCAGGCGTTCGGGGGCGACGTTGTAGGCGGGCACGGTGTCCATCGACCAGCCGAGGACCTCGAAGGCCTCTCCGGGGGCGACGACGTTGACCGTTCCTGGGATCTGGGCGGCGACGTCGGCCGTGGCATAGATGAGGGTCGAGTCCTGACGGATCTTCGCGATGTCGTCAGGCGAGAAATGGTCTGCGTGGGCGTGGGTGATGAGGATCGCGTCGGCCTTGGGCGAGCCGTCGGTGATGCCCCAGGGGTCGATGTACAGGTTGTGTTCCCGCTCGAAAAGAAAGGCAGACTGCTTGAACCACGTGATGCCCTCAATCATGGACACGCTCCTCGTTGGGCCTCCCCGACGGGCGTTGGGGGGGCGGTGCGGGCTGATCGTTGACGATCGCGCCGAGAAGGCTACCTGAAACGCTTTAGCTCCTTCAGCCGTGCTATAGGCTTGCCCTGGGCACCAGGGGGGCCACCAAGAGGCACCAGGGGGGCCACCAGGGGGCCACCAGGGGGAAAGGCCGGTCGGATGGGGAAGCGATCTGGGGGATGGAGATTGCTGATCGTCGACGACGACCAGCACCGCCGCCACGAGCTAGAAGCCAATTCCGAGAAAATCCCCGAGGTGGACACCGTTGGGGTTGCCGCGGGCGTCGGGGAGGCAGGGGCCCTCCTGGCCGGCGAACCCCCGGATGTCGTGATCCTCGATCTGGAGACCGCACCCCGCCCCCGGGTCGCGGAGTTCGGCCGCCAGGCACGTGCCGCCGGTGCCAGTGTCATCCTCGTCACCTCCGGCCAGGAGCCAGCGGTCCTTGCCGAGGTCATGGAGTGGGCCTCGGGGTTTCTCCCCCGGGGGGCCAACCCCACGGCGATCGGCTACGCCGTGCAGGTCGTGCGCACCGGGGCGTTCTACATGGAGTCGGATCAGGCCCGCGGCATGGTCGAGGAGCTGGAGACCCTGCGGGAGGTCGCCGACCGGGGGCCGGGCGGCGAGTCGCTCACGCCCCGGGAAAAGGAGGTGCTGCGGCTGCTCTCCGAGGGGCTGTCCGCCCGGCAGATGGCCCGGCGCCTCGACCTGTCGGAGCGGACGATCAACACCCACGTGGCGAACGTCTACCGCAAGCTGGCGGTATCCAACCGGGTCCAGGCGGTCCGCCAGGCCATCCGCCTCGGTCTCGTCAACGAGCCGAAGTAGCCGCTCTCCGGCGCGGCCGGGAACTGCCGGGCCCTCTTCGCCGTAGAGGTAACAGCGGATCCACAGCTTCAGCGACCCACGAGAGGGAGGGCGAATCCATGAGCCTCTACCAGCACATCCCCCACCCGCACATCGCCGCCCATAGGAAGGCCGCCCCGGTGAAGGTGGCCGACCAACTGCCGCAGGGGAACGCGGTCCAACGCCTCAACGCCAGGTTCGCCGTGCGGATCACCAAGATGGTTGGCTCGATGTGGTGCGCCTACCTCTTCGCCGCCTTCGACCTGCTCAGTCTTCCTGCCGCCATCAAGGGCGGCATCTCCACCATCGTCGCCTGGGTTGCCCAGACGTTCCTCCAGCTTGTCCTGCTCTCGATCATCATGGTCGGCCAGAACGTCCAGTCGGCCGCAGCCGACAAGCGGGCCGAGGACACCTACAACGACGCCGAGGCGGTCCTCCACGAGGCGTTGCAGATCCAGGCCCACCTCCTCGCCCAGGACGCCGCGATCGAGGCGATCGCCGCCAAGTCGGGCGTGGAGATCGCCCCGATGCAGCCCCAGCAGACCTAACCCGACCCGTGGACCTGGTCCGGGCCCGCGGGCGGCAGGCCCCGCCGGATCTTTGTGTGAATACCCGCGATTATTACTGATTTTCACACAAAGAAGCTTATCAACACCCACTAGACGGGTGGCGACACGGGCGGCGGCGATGAGCGGTAGGCTCAGGCCGTGACCAACCTCGACCGCGACACCGCCCTCAAGGAGTTCGACGCCGCGCGCGGGGCGTTCGTCGGGGCCTACGACCGCGTCCCCGACGAGGCCCTCGCCTTCCTGAAGCCCGGCGAGGACTATGCGCTCGGGGGCCTGGTGACGCACGCGGTGGCCGTGCTGGAGCACTACCGGCTCGTCCTGTCGGCCGTCCTCGACGCCGGGTTCGGTGAGGTCCGGCCCGAGGACCCCCCAGGGTTCTGGGAGCAGCAGGGTGTCGCTGCCCGTGCCGGGCTCCGGCCCGAGGAGCGGGCGGGGGCCTTCGCGGCGCTCGATCGCTGCCACGCCGAGTTCGTCGACGCCGTCGCCGCGCTGGGTGCGGAGGACTGGGACCGGAAGGCTCCGGTGTGGTTCGGGAAGGCTGCCGAGGCCTTGCCGACGAGCCCCGCGGACATCTGGGGATGGCTGAACGGCCACTACCTCGAGCATGTCGATCAGGTCGGCCAGCTCTATCGGGAATGGGACGCGACGCGCGCTCGATAGACTGCTGGCGTGGACACTTCCCGCGACTCGCTTCTCACCCTCCTCCAGCTCCAACGGGTCGATTCCACGATTGACCGGCTGCAGGCCCGGCTGGCCCATCTGCCGGAGCAAGCCGCCCTCGACGCCCTCGAGGCAAGGGCCGCGGACCTCGACGCGGAGATCGCCGAGCGGC
>DASPZW010000461.1:0-4560 GCA_035636055.1 Actinomycetota bacterium | reverse complement strand
CCTTCTCCAGAATGAGGGAAGAGGGCGTGAACTCCGCATAAAGGAACGTAGGATCATGTTCCGGGTGCTCGGGGTACAGGTCTTCGGCCAGGGCGATGGCTTGCAACGCTGCCTGCTCTCGCTGCATCTCGGCATGGATCTTTGCTAACTCTGCATACGCACGAGCCCGCAGCAGAGGCGGAATGGATCGCTCATGAGCCAGCGCTCCTTCGTAGGTGCGTGCCGCCCGTTCGGGGTCTCCTGCGTAGTAGGAGGCGTACCCCAAGGAAAGCATTGACGACGCTTCGGTACTGGGATCCGCCGCCAGGCCCGCATAGTAGAGAGCCTGCTGGTAGTGCCGTAGCCGTGCGTGAAGGCTGCTGCGATGCAAGGCTACGATGCCAGAGATGCGATGGGCCTGCGAAGCGAGGCGCGCCGCCGCCTGCTGGTAACGGGACTGCTGGCGCGCGAGGGCGTCGAGCGTCAGGAGGTAGCCGGACAGCATCCGGTCCACCGTGTCCAGGTCGCTCCCTCTCAGGAGATGCCAGCAGGCAGTGAGACTGGCGCCACAGCGGGCGATGAACAGCTCGGTGGTCGCGCCAGACGTGAGACTCTGTTGGATCGAGGTGCATAGCGCGAGCGGAAGCGCGGCAAGGGCGGCCAGGGCCTCCCGGCGCGAAAGGACATGGGCGTTGTTGCCACTTTCGGGCTCACCGGCATCAGACATCAGCAACTCCTGGTGCAGCAAGGCCTGAAGACCATCGGAACCGAACAGCTCGCCCCGCCACTGGTCGACGGTCGTGGTCAGATGCGCCAGCCGCACCCCGAACCACGTGGCCCAGTCTGCCACCTCCTCATGAATACGGGAGATGTCGCCCTTAGCACCCGCTCCGTGCTCGAGATCGCCGGGGCTAACGGCCGGACCCATCTCGCCCATGGGCACGGCCCGTCTTTCCTGGGACCTCTCGGCGGGGGGTAGGTAGCCGAGGAATCTCTCCTTCTGCTCCGGGGTGGCCGACTCCCAGGCCTCATCCAACGCCCGCATGAGCGCGAAGCCCGGAGGATGCCGACCCTCCTCCCAATTTTGGACGGTCTTCGGAGCCGCTCCAAGCTGATGAGCGAACTCCTCCCGGGTCAGGCGAAGAGCCGCTCGGAGCGCCCGGATACGGCTGCGATCCCACTCCATCTTCCCTAGCCCCAGATCCTCGACGCCATGCCCCGCTGAGAATACCTCCGGGCTGCTCACGGATTTCCAACTCCCGGCCTCGACGACCCTGCGGGGGCGGTGATTGGCTCCTCGCATGGATCTGAGGCATCTGGTCGAGCTGTTCCTCCGTGAGTTTGCGACGTTTCTGCCTCGATTCAAGTCGTCGGGACCGGGGGGCGCCAGGGAGGAGGGCCGCCCTGTCCGGGGGAGGCGGGGCGGTCCTTTGACCCGGGGGGCAACCGATCTGGCACGCAGCGACCGTTGACAGCCGCATGGGCTCAGGCTCGTGAGCGCCCCCGTACCACCACCCGACACTCCTAGGCAACCGCCTGACCCCGAGCGGAGGGACCGCATCCTCGGAAAGCTCGGTCGGGTGTGGGCTCGGGTGCCTGACTGGCGGCTTGCTTGGTTGATCGTCAACCTCGTGCCTCCCGGCCCCCCGGCCTCGGACGCCGAGATCGAGCTCGAGCGGGATCGTTTGCTCCTGCCGGCGTGGCGGAGGTGAACCCATTTGGGGCGAAGCGCCTAGACTGGGGGTCATGGGAGACATCGTGGACGTAGCGATTCTCGGCGGCGGCAACGCCGGCTATGCCTGCGCCCTGCGGGCGGCGCAGCTCGGCCTCAGTGTCGCGCTCATCGAGCGCGACAAGGTCGGCGGCACCTGCCTGCACCGGGGGTGCATCCCCACGAAGGCCCTGCTGCACTCGGCGGAGGTCGTCGACCACATCCGCTCCGCCGGGGACTTCGGCGTCCTGGTGGGCGAGCCGTTGGTGGACTGGGGCAAGGTCCTGGGCTACCAGTCCTCGGTGGTCGGCAAGCTCTACAAGGGCCTGCAGTCCGTCATCAAGGGGCGCAAGGTCACCACCGTGGCGGGGTCCGGGGTCCTCGTCGCCCCCGACGCCATCGAGGTGACCGGTGCCGACGGTGCCAAGCAGACGGTCCGGGCCCGCGCCGTAGTGCTGGCGAGCGGTTCGTACGCACGGTCGTTGCCCTTCATCAAGATCGACGGCGAGGCCTTCATCACATCCGACCAGGCCCTGACGCTGGGGGACCTCCCGTCCTCGGCCATCATCATCGGGGCGGGCGCCGTCGGCCTGGAGTTCGCCAGCCTGTACCGATCCTTCGGTGTCGAGGTGTCGATCATCGAGGCGCTCCCGCGGCTCGCACCCGGGGAGGACGAGGACGTGTCGGCCGAGCTGGCCCGCCAGTTCAAACGGCGGGGCATCAAGGCCTTCGCCGGGGTCAAGGTCACGGCCGCCGAGGCCTCGGGCGGCGGGGCGTCGGTGACCTTCGAGACCGCGGACGGCAAGACCGAAGTGATGACGGCCGAGCGGTGCCTGGTCGCCACCGGCCGGGGACCGGTTTCGGAGGGCCTGGGCTACGAGGAGCAGGGCGTCCGCCTGGAGCGGGGCTTCGTCGTCACCGACGAGTGGTGCCGGACCGGCGTGGACGGCGTGTGGGCGGTGGGCGACCTGATCACCCAGCCCGCCCTCGGCCTTCCCATCCCGCACCTGCAGCTCGCACACGTGGCGTTTGCCGAGGGCATCCACGTCGCCGAGCAGATCTCCGGCTCGGCGGACCCGGCCCTCGTCGACTACCTGGGCGTCCCCCGGTGCACCTACTCGACGCCTGAGATGGCCTCGGTCGGCTACACGGAGGCCCAGGCCAAGGACGCCGGCTACGACGTGGAGGTGGCCCGGTACCCCTGGGCCGCCTCGGGCAAGGCCTCGATCCTCGGGGAGCCCCACGGCTTCGTGAAGACGATCGCCGAGAAGGGTGGCAAGGTGCTCGGCGTCCACATGATCGGACCGAGGGTGACGGAGTTGGTGGCGGAGGCGCAGCTCATCGTCAACTGGGAGGCGTACCCGGCCGAGGTCGCTGCCCTCCTGCACCCGCATCCGACCCTCTCGGAGGCCGTCGGCGAATCCATGCTCCACCTGGCGGGCAAGCAACTCCACGGGGCGTAGGCGAGCGTTTTGGCGCGAGGTTAGTCGAAAAACGCGCGTATACGCGCGAAAAACGACTAGCCTTGGCGGCCGGGGACGGGCCGGGCAAGCGATGCCCGCTCGGCCTCGCACACCTCGCGGGCGAAACAGCCTGCGACGTGGTCGTTGACGATACCGAGCGACTGCATCGCCGCGTAGACCGTCGTCGGGCCCACGAAGCGGAAGCCCCGCCGGCCGAGCTCCCGGCTGAGCGCCTTCGACGCCGGCGTGGACGACGGGATGTCCCCGAGGCCCGAGGGCGCGGGCCGGGCCACCGGCTCGAAGCTCCACAGCAGGGTGGCGAGCGAGCCACCCGACGCCTGGAGCGCCAGCGTCGCCCGGGCGTTGGCGATCGTCGCCTCGATTTTGGCCCGGTTGCGCACGATCCCGGCGTCGCCGAGCAGCCTCGTCACATCGTCCGAGCCGAAGGCGGCGACGGCAGCCGGGACGAAGCCCTGGAACGCGGCCCGGAACGCCTCGCGCTTGCGGAGGATCGTCAGCCACGACAGCCCCGCCTGGAACCCTTCGAGGCAGAGCTTCTCGAAGATGCGGCCGTCGTCGGTAACCGGGCGCCCCCACTCCTCGTCGTGGTAGCGACGGTATTCGGGGGGCTCGGCCCCCCAGGGGCAGCGGCCGGGAGCGCCCCCCACAGAAGTCATGGGCGGTAGATTAGTGCCGGGAGGTTCCGGCCCTCCCCGACAGGAGGCGACACGTGGTCTACGACATCTTCCGCGACCAGCTCCCGGACCCGTATCCGGACGAGACAGCAGAGTGGCTGGCCGCCATCAACGACGTCCTGGAGACGCAGGGCCGGCAGCGGGCCCGCTATCTCCTGCACCGGATCCTGCACCTGGCCCGCCAGCGCCAGATCGGTCTCCCCTCGATGGTCCAGACCGACTACATCAACACCATCCCCCCCGAGCAGGAGCCGTACTTCCCGGGCAACGAGCAGCTCGAGCTGCAGATCCGGCGCATCATCCGCTGGAACGCCGCCGTCATGGTGCTGCGGGCCAACAAGCTGCACATCGGCATCGGGGGCCACCTCGCGACCTACGCCTCGGCCGCCGGGCTCTACGAGGTGGGCTTCAACCACTTCTTCCGCGGCAAGGACCACCCCGGCGGCGGCGACCAGGTCTTCTTCCAGGGCCACGCCGCACCCGGCATCTACGCCCGGGCGTACCTCGAGGGCCGGATCTCCGAGAACGGGCTCGACCACTTCCGCCGGGAGGCGCTGGCGCCCGGGCTGTCGTCCTACCCACACCCGCGCCTCATGCCGTCGTTCTGGGAATTCCCCACGGTGTCGATGGGCCTCACCGGTATCAACGCCATCTACCAGGCCCGGTTCAACCGCTACCTGCTGCACCGGGGCATGAAGGACACGTCCGAGCA
>DASPZW010000460.1:0-5716 GCA_035636055.1 Actinomycetota bacterium | reverse complement strand
CTCGAGCCCGTCGAGCGGAAGCCCTCGATCGTCGCCAGGATTGCGGGAGCCCTCGGTGACGTGTGGGGTCGGCTCCCCGAGCGCATGAGCCGGGTCTCGTCCTCCTCCGCGAAGGCCCCACCGTCCACGGCCTCCTCCTTCACGCCGCCGCCATTCACGCCGCCGCCATTCACGCCGCCGCCATGGCGCACCGTGGCCTACAAGCCGCCGTCCAGTGGGTACGGCTCCAACGGGTACGGCTCCAACGGCAACGGGCGCCACAACGGGTCCAACGGCAACGGGCACAGCTCCAGCGGGTCCTCGGACGGGATCGGCAGGCACGTGGTGAGCTCCTCGCTGCACCCGTGGACGCCAGCGGGGACGCCAGCGGCGACGCCAACGAAGGCCTCCAAGTCGAGGCGGTCCGGTGGCAGGGGAGCCACGAGCAAGCCGGCCTCCTGGTCCCCCAACTCGCTCACGGGGGCCGCGCCCCGCTCCGCCAAGAAGTAACCGCCGGCTAGCTCGCCGAGGTTTGGCGTATTTTCGTTCGCTGCAAACCAATTTCCATCAAACTTCACCTGACCGCACGGACCGCCGCCCCCACGGCCTCCCAGATCCGGCGGTGCAGGGCCACGTTGGCCGCCCGGTCCGTCCTGACCTCGACGAGATGGACCCCGCCCTCGGCCAGCGCCGCCCCGACCGCAGGGGTCAGGTCGCTGGCAACGGTCACCCGCCGGTACCCGCAGCGGTAGAGACCGGCGACCGCCTCGAACGACATCCCGTGCGGCGTACCGAACAGGCGCTCGAAGCGCTCAGGGAACGCCGCCTGGGGCAGGAACGAGAAGATGCCGCCCCCATCGTTGTTGACCACGACGAACACGGCATCGACGCCGCCGCCCCGGGCGACCAGCAGGCCGTTCTGGTCGTGGAGCATCGAGAGGTCCCCCGCCAGGGCGACGACTGGCCCGGCCCCCGCCAGCGCCGCACCGAGGGTCGTCGAGACGAATCCGTCGATGCCGCTCGCCCCGCGGTTGGCCAGGACCCGGAGCCCGGTTCGGGGGCGTAGGAACGACTCGAGGTCCCGGATCGGCATGCTCGACGCCGCGACCAGGGTGGTGCCGTCGGGGCACCAGGCTGCCAGGTCCCGGGCGGTCCTGGGCTCGGACGGCTCGTCGTCGGCGTCGAGCACGGCGTCGATCGCGCCGCAGGCGGCGCGCTCGGCCGCCAGCCACCGGGCCGTCCACGGGCTGGGCACGGCCGCCCGGTGGGCGGACGGGAGGCTCGCCGCCAGGACACGGGGGTCCGCACGGACGATCCACTCGGCGCTGCGCCCCGGGTCGGCCCAGTCGCCGTCCGGGTCGACCAGGACCTGGCGGACGTCCGGGCCGAGGTAGGTGACCAGGGGCTTGGACGTCCCCATGCGCCCCACCCGGACGACGACGTCGGGCACCATGCCCGCGGCGAAGGCCGGCTGCCGGAGGAGGGCCTCGTAGGCCGAGACCGCCATGTCCCCCCGGCGGGCACCGGAGAGGGGGTCGGCCATCAACGGCCAGCCGGCCCACTCCGCCAGGGCGAGCGCCGCCTCCGCCCCACCCGGCGTCTCTCCCGCCACGACCAGGCCGCGCTCCACGGTGGCGAGCAGGTCGGCGAGGTGCCGGTTGCTCTCGCCCGTGATCACCGCCGCCGAGGGCCCGGTCTTCGTCCACGGCTCGGCCCCGGCCCGCCCGTCGAGCGGGAGCGGGAAGCCGGTGCCGTCGGCGACGGGTATGAGCGGGTCCCGGAACGCCAGGTTGAGGTGCACCGGTCCCGCCGGTGAGCCACAGGCTGCGGCCCACGCCCGGCAGGCGGTGGAGCGCCAGTAGGCGACGGAACCCGCCAGGGCCTCGGCTACCCCCACCTCCACGAACCACCGGACGGCATCGCCGTAGAGCTTGAGCTGGTCGATGGTCTGGTTGGCGCCGGTCCCCCTGAGCTCGGGTGGTCGGTCGGCGGTGAGCACGAGCAGGGGCGTGCGGGACCGGTCCGCCTCGATGACCGCGGGATGGAAGTTCGCCGCCGCGGTCCCCGACGTGCAGAGGACCACTGCGGGCGTCCCCGAGGCCTTCGCGATGCCGAGGGCGCAGAACGCGGCAGAGCGCTCGTCGACGATGACGTGGGTCCGGATGCCGGCATGCTCCGCAAACGCCATCGCCAGCGGGGTCGAGCGAGACCCGGGGGCGATGCACGCATGGGCGAGCCCGTTTCGAGCGAGCTCGTCGATGAGCACCGTCGCCAGGGCGTGCCCCGCGTTGAGGGCCTTCACCCCGGCACCGCCTCGGACGCCCCGAAGCGCTCGACGAGCAGGGCGTGCTCGGCGGCGTCCGGCACCCACCGGGCCAGCGCTTCGGGGTCGGGGGCCGGCCGGCGCACGGCGATCTGGCCATTGACCGGCACCAGCGGCTCGGCGACGACGTCCCCCTCGAGCAGCAGCACCGTCGCCAGCCCGCAGGCATAGGGCAGCTCCGGCAGGGCGGCCGCCAGGGCGAGGCCGGCCGCGATCCCGACCGACGTCTCGACCGCGGAGGAGACGACGGCGGGCAACCCGATGGCTTCCGCGATCTCCAGGGCCCGCCAGACCCCGCCGAGCGGCTGGACCTTCAGCACGATCAGGTCGGCCACGCCGCCGAGGCGGAGGTCGTGCGGGTCGTCGGCGAGGCGGACCAGTTCGTCGGCCGCGACAGGGACGTCGACGAGCCGGCGGAGGCGGGCCATGTCCCCGGCGCTTCGAACCGGCTGCTCGACGTACTCCAGCCCCAGGGGGGCGAGCCGGCGGATCCGGCGGGCCGCCTCGTCGAGATCCCACGCCCCGTTGACGTCGATACGGATCTTCCCTGCCGGGCCGAGGGCGTCACGGACCGCCTCGACCCGGGGCTGGTCGCCGTCGTCCCCCACCTTCACCTTGGCGGTCGTGCAGCCCGAGGCGGCCACGATGTCGTGGGCACGCTCGGGCGAGGTGGCCGGCACGGTCACGTTGACCGGGATCGAGGACCGCAGCGGCCGGGGCCATTCCCTGGTCGCCGCCTCGGCCGCCGCCGCCCGCCAGTGGCGGGTGAGGTCCGGGCCGTACTCGGGGAACGGCGAGAACTCCCCCCAGCCGGCGGCGCCCCGCACGAGGACGCCGGAGCGCTGGGTCACCCCGCGGAAGGGCAGGCGCAGGGGGATCTGGAACGTCGTGAGGGCTACGAGATCCACAGGCCCACCGCCAGGAGGATCCCGTAGACGAGTTGGAGGCGGGCGGTGCCGACCAGTGCCCGGATCAGGCCGGCGCCGTCGGAGCGCGTCCTGACCAGGCGCACGGGTCCGAGCGCCAGCGGGAGCGACGCCAGCGCGATCAGCGCCCAGAGCTTGTGGAAGCCGGCGGCGATGGCGGCCGTACCGGCGAAGGTCGCAAGGATGCCACCGGTGAAGAGGGCAGTGGCCCGGTTGCGCCCGATGCGCACCGCCATGGTGCGCTTGCCGGCGGCAGCGTCGGTGTCGATGTCGCGGATGTTGTTCGCCAGGAGGATTTCGGCCGCCAGGACGCCGACGGGCACGGCGACCGCGAAGGCCAGCGCCGTGAGGTGGCGAGTCTGGACGTAAGCGGCCCCAACGGTGCCCACGACGCCGAAGAAGACGAACACGAACACCTCCCCGAGGCCCAGGGAGGCGAAGGGCTTCGGCCCCCCGCTGTAGCCGAGGGCCGCCGCGAAGCACAGGGTTCCGACGACGATCACCTGCGGGCCGATCGCCGCGGCCAGCGCCAGCCCCGGCACCGATGCGACGGCGAGGGCCAGGGCGATGGCGAGGCGCATCTGGGCCGGGGTGACGAGCCCGGCCGCCGTCACCCGGCGGGGGCCGGTGCGCTGCGGCGTGTCCACTCCCTTCACGGCGTCGAAGTAGTCGTTGGCGTAGTTCACCGCCACCTGCACGGCAACCGAGGCGAGGAGCGCCGCCGCGAAACGCCAGGCGATGAACCGCCCGGCGGCCGCCGTCCCGACGAGCACGCAGACCACACCCGCGCCAAGGGTCTTGGGCCGGGCCGCCTCCCAGAAGATCCGCACCACAAAGGGCCTGGGGCCGGGCTACGGGCGCTTCGGGAAGGCGTCGAAGTTCGGCCTGCGCTTCTCCAGGTAGGCGTTGCGGCCCTCCTGGGCCTCCTGGCTCATGTAGTAGAGGAGCGTGGCGTCCCCGGCGAGTTGCTGAACGCCGGCGAGGCCGTCGGTGTCGGCGTTGAAGGCGGCCTTCAGCAGCCGGAGCGCCAGCGGGCTCATCTGGAGGATGCGCCGTGCCCAGGCGATGGTCTCCTCCTCCAGGCGCTCCAGGGGCACCACCTTGTTCACCAGGCCCATCCGGAGCGCCTCTTCGGCGTCGTACTGCTCGCAGAGGTACCAGATCTCCCGCGCTTTCTTGTGGCCGACCATCCGGGCCAGCAGGCCGGCGCCGTACCCGCCGTCGAATGACCCCACCTTCGGACCCACCTGACCGAAGCGGGCGTTGTCGGCGCAGACCGTGAGATCGCACACGACGTGTAACACGTGGCCCCCGCCGATCGCGTAGCCCGCGACCATCGCGATCACCGGCTTCGGCAGCCGCCGGATCTGCACTTGGAGGTCGAGGACGTTGAGCCGCCCGATGCCCTGCTCGTCCACGTAGCCGTCGTCGCCCCGCACGCGCTGGTCCCCGCCGGAGCAGAACGCCTCGGTACCGGCCCCGGTGAGGATGATCACGCCGATCGAGGGGTCGTCCCGGGCGCATTCGAACGCTCGCGACATCTCGACCACCGTCAGGGGCCGGAAGGCGTTGCGGACCTCGGGCCGGTTGATCGTGATCTTGGCGATGCCCCCCTCGGGCCCCGGCGTGGGGGCCGAGGTTTCATAGAGGATGTCGGTGTAGTCTCCCGAACGCTCCCAATTCATGAGTAATGACTCCTAAAGTAAATGCTCGGACGATTCTGGGAAGGCTAACAAACAGATGACCGAAGCGCTCGTTGCAGTCAGGTTGGCGTTCGACGAGGCGTTCCGCACCACCCTCGACGCCGCCTGGGAGGCCGGCGACGCCGTCCTGCCGATACACCCCGATCTCCCTGACGCCGAGGTGGTCGCGCTCGTTGCAGCCCTGCGCCCCGGCTTCCTGGTCGATGCTTCGGGGATCCACCCGCTGCCCGGTGGCGTCCCGGTGGCGCCCGGCACCGCGCTGGTCGTGCCGACGTCGGGGACCACCGGCCGGCCCAAGGGCGTCGTGCTCTCGCACGGCAACCTCGCCGCCTCCGCCCTCGCCACCGCAACGAGGCTGGCGCTGGGTGAGGAGGACCGGTGGCTGTGCTGCGTCCCCCCCAGCCACATCGCCGGCCTCATGGTCCTGGTCCGGGCTCGCTGCACCGGTGCCACCGCCGTGCTGCACCCGCGCTTCGATCCCGAGGCGATCGCCGCCGACACCTCGACCACCATCGTGTCGTTGGTCCCCACCATGTTGCGCCGGCTCCTGGCAGCGGGTGTGGACCTGCGCCGGTTCCGGTGGATCCTGCTCGGCGGTGGCCCCGTCCCGGCCGAGCTGGTCGCGGCAGCCGTGCAGGCGGGCGGCCCTGTGGTGGCCACCTACGGCATGACCGAGACCTGCGGCGGTGTCGTCTACGACGACAGGCCGCTCCCGGGGGTCCGGGTCGGGATCGGGGGCGCCGGTGCCATCGAGCTCGCCGGGCCGATGGTGTCGGGGGGCTACC
>DASPZW010000459.1:0-2092 GCA_035636055.1 Actinomycetota bacterium | reverse complement strand
TACGGCAGCGACCACGGCATCGGTGCGCGCCTGGTCGCCGAAGTCCACGGCACACCGCACCCGGCCACACCGCAGCTGAACCGTGCCGGCCCGGACGGTCGGCTGCCCCGGATCAGCCCGGGCTCTCGGCTCCGACGTAGCCCTCCGACTCCAGGTGCAGGATGATCTGCTGGGCGGCCGCCTAGGCCGTGACCTGGGTCGTGTCGATGGCGACGTCGGCGTCGCCGGGCACCTCGTAGGGATCGGAGATGCCCGTGAACTCGGGCAGTGCCCCAGCGCGGGCCTTGGCGTACAGGCCCTTGCGGTCCCGTGCCTCGCACACCTCGAGGGGGGTCGACACGTGGACGAGCAGGAAGCCGCCGCCGGGCTCGATCAGGGCCCGCACGTCTTTGCGGGTGGCGTCGTAGGGGGCGATCGGCGCGCAGATGGCGATGCCGCCGTTCTTAGTGATCTCGGAGGCCACGAAGCCGATGCGGCGGATGTTGATGTCGCGGTGCTCCTTGGAGAAGCCGAGCTCGGACGAAAGGTGCTTGCGGACGATGTCGCCGTCGAGCAGGGTCACCGGCCGCCCGCCCAGCTCCAGCAGCTTCACCAGCAGCACGTTGGCGATGGTCGACTTCCCCGATCCCGACAGGCCCGTGAAGAACACGGTGAACCCCTGGCGGACCCGGGGCGGGTAGCTGCGCCGCAGCTCGGCGGCCACCGCCGGCGGCGTGAACCACTCGGGCAGGTCGCGTCCCTCGTTGAGCCGGCGACGCTGCTCGGTGCCCGAGATCGTCAGCGTTCGGGCCCCCTCGGGAACCTCATCTTCGGGGAGGTAGCCATCCAGGTGCTCGACGTAGACCATCTGGCGGAACGGGACCATCGTCACCCCGAGCTCGGCCTCGTGCTGGCGGACGAGGTCCTGGGCGTCGTAGGGGCCGTAGAACGGCCGGCCCTGGGCGTCGGCGCCGGGCCCGGCGTGGTCGCGTCCCACGATGAGGTGGGTGACCCCGTAGTTGCGCCGGATGATGGCGTGCCAGACGGCCTCCCGGGGTCCCCCCATGCGCATGGCGAGAGGTAGCAGCGACAGCATCGCCGTGTTGTGGGGGTAGCCGTCCATGATCGCCTGGTAGCAGCGGACCCGCGTGTAGTGGTCGACGTCACCCGGCTTGGTCATGCCGACGACGGGATGGATGAGGAGGTTGGCCTCCACCTCCTTGGCCGCCCGCAAGGTGAGCTCGTGGTGGGCACGGTGCAGCGGGTTGCGGGTCTGGAAGGCGACCACCCGGCGCCAGCCCCGGCGGGTGAACTCGGCCCGCAGCTCCGCCGGTGTGTGGCGCAGCGCCGGGTAGTCGTGGTGGGCGGGCAGCTGGATGCCCTCGACGGTGCCGGCCAGGTAGTTGGGGTGCGTCCGCTCCAGCAGGTGGGCGACGCCCGGGTGGGCGGGGTCGGTCGTCCCGAAGACCCCCTGGGCCTCCGCCCGCCGGTCGGGCCGGTAGACCTCCCCGACGTGCAGCGCCGCCAGCATCACCCCCTCCGGGTCGCGCAGGGCGACGGAGGCACCCGGACCGACCTGGGTGGCCAGCTCGTCGGGGACGTCGAGGGTGACCGGCACGGGCCAAAGCGTTCCGTCGGACAGCCGCATATCAGCACAGACCGACGCCACGTCGGCGCTGCCGAGGAACCCGCGCAAGGGCGAGAACGCACCGGACAACAACAGCTCGAGGTCGCACAGATGGCGTGGCGTGAGATCCCACGACGGCCAGTAGGTGGACGCCTTGCGCAGCTCGGAGGCGCGCTCGTCATCCACCACGACGTCGACCAGGGCACCACCGTACGGAGGAACAAGATGATCGGCCATCGCGCCACCCTAGCCTCCGGCATCGGGCGTAAGTGGGTGAATTAGGGCAAATACCGAGTTCGGCATCGCCATGAGCTGGGACACCCACGACCGATAGTGGTCACACGGTGCCTCAACGTGCTGGCAGCGATCCAGCCGATGCCTCAACTCGCCTGGCACGGGGACAGCAACGGCCCCACGGGACCAGGCCGGGTCCGGCCTGACTTCGCAGCCTCCAGCCGGACAGGACACGCAGCCCAGCATCGCCCT
>DASPZW010000458.1:0-2959 GCA_035636055.1 Actinomycetota bacterium | reverse complement strand
GACGCGGGCCTCGTCTTCTCCGGCGTCTCCCCGGACGGCCGCCTGGCCGAGATCATCGAACTCCCCCACCACCCCTTCTTCATGGGCAGCCAGTTTCACCCCGAGTTCCGCTCGAGGCCGAACCGTCCGCATCCGCTGTTCGCCGGGTTCATCGAAGCTGCCGTGGCGCGGGCAGCGGGGCGGCCCGAATTGGAGCAGGCACTGGAGCCGGCCCTCACGACGGGAGCGCCAGCGGAGCCGGGCAGCGGCCGGGTCTGACCGCAGCTGCGCCGAGCGGTGACCAGCAACCACGAGATCCTTGCGTCGGAGACGCCGTTCCGGGGCGGCTTCTTCAGCGTGGAGGTCGACACGATCCGGCTCCCCAACGGCAACGTCGCCAAACGGGAGTTCGTGCGGCATCCCGGGGCCGCGGCGGTGGTCCCGCTGAAGGACGGCCGGGTGCTCCTGGTCCGCCAGATCCGCCACGCCATCGGCGCCGACCTCCTCGAGATCCCGGCCGGCAAGCTCGACGTAGCCGGCGAGGACCCCGCAGACTGCGCCCGCCGTGAGCTGGAGGAGGAAACCGGGTACCGGCCCGGCACGCTGGAGCCCCTCGGCGCCTTCTCCACGTCGCCGGGCTTCACCGACGAGCGGTTCCATCTCTACCTGGCCACCGACCTCGTCCAGACTGGGCCACAGCCCGAGCACGACGGCGGGGAGCCCATCACGGCGGAGTGGTGGGCGCTCGACGAGGCGCTGGACGCCGTGATCGGCGGGACGATCACCGACGCCAAGACGGTGGTGGGAATCGCCCTTGTGCGGCTGCGAGGTCGCGCGTGATCGTCGGCGTCCCCGCAGAGGTCAAGGACCACGAGTACCGCGTCGCCCTCACGCCGGCCGGCGCCCGGGAGCTGACCGCCGCCGGCCACCGCGTGCTGGTCCAGGCCGGGGCCGGCGAGGGCTCCGCCATCTCCGACGCCCAGTACCAGGCGGCGGGGGCGGAGATCGTCTCGGTGGGAGACGTGTGGGGTGGCGCCGACCTCATCCTCAAGGTGAAGGAGCCGATCTCGAGCGAGTTCCCCCTCCTTGACGGCGGCCCCGCCGACGGGTCGCCGGCACGGATGCTGTTCACCTACCTCCACCTCGCGGCCAGCAGCGACGTCACCCAGGCCCTGCTCGACTCCGGGATGGCGGCCATCGCCTACGAGACGGTCCAGAGCGCCGACGGACGCCTGCCGCTGCTGGCGCCGATGAGCGAAGTCGCCGGCCGCATGGCACCGCACGTCGGCGCGAGCCTGCTGGAGAAGGGCCACGGCGGGCGGGGGGTCCTGATGGGGGGCGTGTCCGGGGTCCATCCGGCGAACGTCCTCGTGCTCGGCGCCGGGATGGCGGGCGCCAACGCCGCCTGGATCGCCCAGGGCATGGAGGCCGAGGTGGTCATCCTCGACCGCAACATCGACCGGCTCCGCTACATCGACTCGATCCACAAGGGCCGCATCCAGACCCTGATGTCCAACCGCACCACCGTCGAGGAGACCGTGGCGGCGGCGGACCTGGTCATCGGCGCCGTGCTGGTCCCCGGCGCGCTGGCACCGCATCTCGTCACGGAGGCCATGGTGGCGGGCATGAAGCCGGGATCGGTGGTCGTCGACATCTCGATCGACCAGGGGGGGTGCATCGAGACCGCCCACATGACGACCCACTCCGAGCCCACCTACGTCGTCCACGACGTCGTGCACTACTGCGTCGGCAACATGCCGGGGGCGGTGCCGAACACCTCCACCCATGCCCTCACCAATGCCACCCTGCCGTTCGTCCTCGAGCTTGCGGCGTACGGCCTAGCCGGAGCGGTCGCTCGGGACCGTGCCCTGGCGCCCGGCGTCAACCTGTACCGGGGACAGGTCGTCAGCGCCCCCGTGGCCGAGGCTCACCGGCTCCCGCACGTCCCCCTCGCCACCGTCCTGCGGTAGACGGCCCGCAGGTCGCAGGAACACGCGAGCGTCTGGAGCCAAGGGCCGGATCCGCTCGACGAGCGCGCGAAGTCGCCTCGCGCTGTCCAGGTGCCCGCCCGACTCGGCCTGGGCAAGGGCGGCGGCCGCGATGGCCCCCGCTTGGGCATCGTCCCTGGCCGCGGCCAGTTCGGCTTCGGCCAGGCGCCCCTCGTAGTGGGCCACGGGGGTGCCCGTCGACAGCGCACGGGTGACGAATGCCTCGGCGCCCTGGAGATCGCCTCGGGCAATGAGGACCAAGGCAAGTCGCGCCGCCGCCCACGAGGCGAGGTGGGGCAGATGTCGCCGCTCCGACAGATCGAGCGACCGCCGCAGCACCTCTTCGGCCGGGGCCATCTCACCGGCCTCCGCATACCCTCCTCCCATGGCCAGCAGACCCGCAGCCGTCCATTCCGCATGGCCGATTCTCTCCGCGATGTCGACAGCCTCCTCGGCGCAGGCGACCGCCTCGGCGCCCCGACCGAGCGAGGTGAGCGTCAGGCTTCGCTCCATGAGGCAGTACGACTCCGCCTCCTGATGACGCAGGCTCCGGGCCAGCTCGAGCGCCTCGTCGATGTCCTTCAGGCCTTCCTCTCCCTGCAGCATCCAACCCAGGACGGCCCCGCGCGTCCCCAACGGCCAGATGACGCGGATCAGGTCACCGCAGTCCTGGAAGAGGCGAGCAGCGCGGCCCAGGGACTCGACGGCCTCGCCGAGTCGCCCCGCCATGGCGGCTTGCATCGCACGGACGTCCAGGACATCGGCGATCCCCCTCGGGTTGCAGCAGAGCTCGAACAACCTCAGCGCTTCCTCCAACCGTGAGGATGCCCGCTCGATCGCGCCTGCGTTCATGTCGACGATCGCTCCCACATACAGGGCGCCGGCCCTCGCGTCGTGATCGCCGCCGGCTTCGGCCACCGCGAGCTCGACGAGCTCGGCTGCTCTGGTCAGGTCGGTGGAGCCGGAGACGAGCATGGCCATCCGTGCCAGCA
>DASPZW010000457.1:0-3916 GCA_035636055.1 Actinomycetota bacterium | reverse complement strand
CCCCAATCTCCGCCGGCGAGCCGGACGTGCCGGTCCGCCCCCCGGACAGCTACCTTGCTCTTCTCCAGCGCCTCGAGCAGCTTCCCCCGGTTGCCGAGGCGGGCTCACTCCTTGTAGACCGGGCGCTCCGCCTCTGGTCCCGCCCCGGCTTCGAGGTGTTCGTCTGCCTCCCCGAGCTGCGGTTCGAGCCGTTTGACTACCAGCTCCAGGCTGCGGGCGCAGTCCTGCGAAGAATGCGTGGACGGGCAATCCTCGCGGACGAGGTCGGTCTGGGAAAGACGATAGAGGCCTGCCTGGTGCTCAGCGAGCTCCGGCTCCGGGGGTTGGCGCGCCGTATCTTGATCCTCGTCCCACCCGGACTCGTCGAGCAGTGGCGGGAGGAGATGGAGCGAAAGTTCGCCCTGCCCTCGCTCGTGGCCAACGCCGGGGGAGCGCCGGAGCCAGTCGCCGGGGCCGACTCGCCGGTGGTCATCGCCTCACTGGCCTCGGCCCGCCGGCCCCCGCTCAGGGACGTCCTCACGGCCACCAAGTGGGACCTGGTCGTTGTGGACGAGGCGCACCGCCTCAAGAATCCCCGCAGCGTGTCGGCGAAGGCCGTGCACGCCCTCACGTCCCGCCACCTGCTGCTGTTGACGGCCACACCCGTGGAGAACCGCCTGGACGACCTCTTCCAGCTCGCCAGCCTCGTCTCGCCGGGCCTGCTCGGCAGCCAGCGCGAGTTCCGGCTTCGCCACTCACCCAACGGGGGAGAGCCCCGGAACCTGCCGGCGCTCCGCTCATCGATGCGAGAGGTGATGGTCCGGCATCGCCGCAGCGAGGTGGCGCTGATGCTCCCCCGCCGGCTCGCGCGCACCATCTGCGTCAACCCCTCACCGGAGGAGTCCGCCCTCTACGGGAAGGTTTCCGAACGGGTACGCAACGTGGGGCGGGGTGCGCCACCCTCCCGCAGGATCGCCCTCCTGGCGCTCCAGCGGATCGCCGGCTCGAGTCCCGCCGTGCTCCAGCCCATCCTCACGAAGTTGGGATGGCCGGACCTGGCGGGAGAGGCAGCGGCCCTTGGTGCGACCAACAAGGCCCGGATGCTGGTAGATCTCCTGGCGCAGCACGCGGCAGCCTCCGAGAAGGTCGTCGTGTTCACGGCGTTCCGCCAGAGCCTCGACCACCTCGCCTGCCTTGTGAGCGAATCAGGGCTGAGGGCCTCCGTCTACCACGGTGGCCTGTCCCGCCATGCAAAGGAAAAGGCAGTCGCCGACTTCCGCGAGGAGGCGGCGGTGCTGCTGACCACCGAGGCCGCCGGGGAGGGGCGCAACCTGCAGTTCTGCCACGTCATGGTGAACTTCGACCTGCCGTGGAACCCGATGCAGATCGAGCAGCGCCTTGGGCGCATCCACCGCATCGGCCAGACCCATGACGTGGTCCTGACCAACCTGGTCGCTCGGGGGACCGTGGAGGAACGCATCCTGGGGCTTCTTGAGGCCAAGATCAACCTCTTCGAGCTCGTCGTGGGGGAGCTGGACATGATCCTCGGAAGAGTCGACGAGGACTTCGACTTCGAGTCGTCTGTGTTTCACGCACACCTGGCGTCCGCCGACGACGCTGAGTTCGGTGTCAGGCTGGACATGCTCGGAGACGATCTGGCCAGGGCTCGCCGCGGCTATCTGGGAGCTCGCGAGGGAACGGACCGGCTTGTAGGCGACTCCGACGGGGTCGGCGCGTGACCACCAGCCGGCAGGCGCCGGCCGCCCGCGATGAACCGTTTCGCTTCTTTCTCGACTTCGCCGAGGCGGAGGGAGCGCTCTGCGAGCCCGGTGGCGACGCGAGCTTCCTGCTGGTCCCGAGGGAGCTGGGGGCCGTGCTCGGCGTCGAAGAGGAGTTGACCGTCACCGCGGATCCGGAGGTCGCCCGGGAAGACGGCGCCGTCCTGGTGGTCCATGGGCATCCGATGCTCGACCGGGCGACCACCAAGGTGCTGGAGCGCGGCGACGTCGGTTGCTCGCATCTGCCGTGGCCGGCGTCGTCCCCCCCCGCCGCCGGCGAGGTGGTCGAGCGGGCGAGGGAGACGCTGCAGATCGACCACGGCAAGATCGACACGTCCGGGGCGCCTCCCATGGAGGTCTACCTGCCCGTGCTGCGAGTGGGTGTCCTCGTCACGTACGCGACGTCGCTGGAGGACCGGTTCCAGGAGCGGGAGGAGGCCTGGGTCGATGCGAGGAGCTGCCACCTCCTGGATGCGCGGCTGCGGTCCTGGATCTGCGGCCGGGCCCGGGAACCGGGGAGGGACCCGACCCGGACTCATCTCGTGCCCGACCTGCCGGGTGCCATCGAGACCGCTCACCGGTTGGTGGAGGCGCGGGCGCGGTCCCGCCGGGCCGAGCTCTCCCGTCAGGCCCGGGGAACCCGGGACGAGGAGCTGAGCCGCGCCACCGCCTACTACGGCGCAGCGCTCCAATCGATCGCTGCCCGGGCGGGGGCGGCCTCACCCGAGCGCCGGGAGGTCCTCGCCGCGCAGGCAGAGGTGACGATCGCCGAGCGGGACCGGAGGCTGGCCGAGATCGACGAGCGCAACGAGGCTCGTCACGACATCCGACCGTTCCGGCTGCACCTCGTCGGCGTGCCGGCGCTCACGCTGCCCGTGTTGGTCAGGCGGGGACCGCGTGCCTACCCACTGACGCTGACCTGGATGCTCGGCGGCGCCGGCTTCGCTGCGCTTTCCTGCCCCCACTGCGGTGCCCGCTCCGAGCTCGTCGCCGGCCGCGACCGCCTCGGGTGCCGGACCTGCCTTCCGGCGCGCCCGGTCGAGGTCGCCAGTGCCGTGGCGATCCCGCCGGAGGGCCCGAGCGCCCAGCCAGCGGCGCCCGGCCGGAAGCCCCAGCCCTCCGGGAGTGCCGCTGCTGGCAACGGGACCCGACATGCCGGTCGGGCATCGCCAACCCCTCGCGCCAACGGGGGCGCGAACGGGCGAGCGAGGGCGGCGGCACCACCTGGGAGATTAGTTCGCGAGCAAAGAGCCTCTGAGCAGGAGCGCCTGTCGCGGAGGGGCGACAAGGTCGCCGGGGCGTTCTGGGATGCCGCCGTAGTCGGTGATCGGTGGCCGGGAAAGGCGACCGTCGCCTACTCGCCCATGTCCGCCCTGTCCCGGCTGTACGGCGGCCGTGGCCCGTTCTGGGCCATCGGCATGCCGCCGCAAGCCCACCCTCTCGACGTGTATGTGAAACGCACCAGGATCGTTGCCGCGGCATGCGAGACCTCGGGATTCCTCGAGACGATGTTGGGGCCCTTTCCTTACGCTCTGCGGTGGCAGGTTGACCGGGGCGACGTCGTGGTCGGGGAGATCCTGGCCCACCCTTCCCAGGCCGGGGACCTGGTCCCCCAGGGGTCGCTGTCGCCCGCGGTGGGGAGGCAGTTGCGCGATCCGCCACCACCGAGGATCCCGCTCGACCCCGTGGCCGAAGGCATCTGGAAGGCGACGGTGCCGTCGCTTGGCCTGAGCCTGGCGCTGCGCTGCCTGGCCCTGTGGTGGCAGGTGCAGGGGGTTCCCGGGACGGACTGCTTCGAGCAGGCGGCGATGGTGGATGCGGTGGTCGGTCTCGTCCAGGAAAGGGCCGGCCTTCAGGTGCCAAACGCTGAGCAGCCGCCCCTGTGGGGCCCCGACGATGCCGCGATCGAGCAGGCGACGGCCCACCTTCTTGCGATCATCGGGGACCCGCAGGCCCGTCCCTGGTAGGTGGGAATCGTTGTAAGCGACAGGGGCCTGCGACGCTGCCGCCGCGATCGTGTTCATCGGCGTCGTAGGCTTCCGCATGGATTTGATGCTGTCTTGAACCGCAGAGCCGTTGAACCTGAGGCACTTCGCCGTCTCATCGTTGAGGCGGTGCCGGCCCTCCCGCCCCGACCGGTCGCGCTCATCGAGGCCGAC
>DASPZW010000456.1:0-7064 GCA_035636055.1 Actinomycetota bacterium | reverse complement strand
CAGGTGCCGGTCACCGTCGACCTGGCCCGGGTGGGCGTGTTCGGCATCGCCGGCCCGAGCCCCGAGGTCCGTGGCCTCGCGCGCTGGCTGCTCGTGCAGCTGGCGGTGCTGCGGACTCCCCGGGACGTCCAGATCGTCGTGCTGACCGAGCCCGGCGCCGGGGGTGACTGGCACTGGGTGCGCTGGCTGCCCCACGCCCGGACGGACGAGCCCGGCGCGCCGCACGCCCTCATCGGCAACGACCGCACCACCCGTGACGAGCGGATCAAGGAGTTGGTCAAGCTCCTGGACGCCCGCAACGCCCTGAAGCGGGAGGAGCGGGCAGGAACCTTCACGCCCGCCTACGTGGTGGTCTTCGACGGGATCCGGGCACTGCGGTCCCTGCCCGGGGTGCCGCGGCTGCTCAAGGAGGGGCCCGAGGTCGGCATCTACGCCATCGGCCTCGATGCGGACATCAGCCGGCTGGCGGAGGAGGGCAGGGCCGAGCTGGTCTTCCACCCGCCGGCGGTCGGGACGCTGGAGGTGGACGGCTCCGCGCCGGTCGCCGAGATCCTCGTCGACCAGGTCGCCGCCGGCTGGGTGGACGAGGTCACCCGGGCGCTGGCGCCCATACGCGACGCCGGGGGCGAGGAGGGCGACTCGGTGATCCCCGGCTTCGTCCGCTACGTGGAGCTGGCCGGCATCGACCTCGACCGCACGGACGACGTCCGGAGCCGCTGGATGCTCGGGGGCCGGACGACCGAGGCCCTCGTCGGGGAGTCGATCGACGGCCCGTTCAGCCTCGACCTGAAGCGCGACGGGCCGCACGCGCTGGTCGCGGGCACGACTGGCGCCGGCAAGAGCGAGTTCCTGCAGACCCTCGTGGCGTCCCTGGCGGTGGCGAACCGGCCCTCCGCCATCAACTTCGTCCTGATCGACTACAAGGGAGCCAGCGCCTTCGCCGACTGCGAGCGCCTCCCCCACACCGTCGGGATGGTGACCAACCTCGACGGGCACCTCACCGAGCGGGCCCTGGTCTCCCTCGACGCGGAGCTGAAGCGCCGCGAGCTCGCCTTGAAGGGGCTGCGGGCCTCCGACATCGACGGCGCGTGGGAGCGCGACGCCGAGGGGGCGGCCGCCGCCGGCCTGGCCCGGCTGGTCATCGTCATCGACGAGTTCGCGGAGTTGGTCCACGAGCTTCCCGATTTCGTGACCGGGCTGATCCGCATCGCCCGGGTGGGCCGCTCGCTCGGGGTGCACCTCATCCTGGCGACCCAGCGGCCCGCGGGGGTGGTGTCGGCCGAGATGCGGGCGAACACCGGTCTGCGCGTGGCGCTGCGGATGGAGGACCGCAACGACAGCGTCGAGGTGCTCGAGGCGCCGGACGCCGCGACCATCTCCCGCTCGACGCCGGGTCGTGGCTTCGTCCGGACGGGGGGCCGGGCGGTGCTGGTGGAGTTCCAGACCGCCCGGGTGGCCGGCCGGCGAAAGGGGGCGGTCGAGAACCTGCCGCCCCCGAGCGTGGAGAGCGTGCCCTGGAACCGCCTGGGCTACCCGGCGACGGGCGCCGCAGCCGTCGAGGAGAAGACGGGGTCCGCCACGGACCTCCACGCCCTGGTCTCGCTCATCGCGCAGGCGGCCGGTGAGATGGGCTTTGCCCCTTCCCCCAGTCCCTGGCTGCCGGCCCTGCCGGCGACGGTCAGCCTGCCCCCTGCCCCGCCGGCCGCCGACGGCGGCGTGGGGGCCGAGCCCCCGCCGGTCGTCTTCGGCCTCGAGGACCTCCCGGCCCTCCAGTCCCAGCGGCCCGCCGTCTTCAGCCTCGCTCCCGGCGGGCACCTGCTCGTCGCCGGGTCGGCGCGGTCGGGGCGCTCGACGGCCCTGCGGACCATCGCCGCCTCGCTCGCCCGCTCGGTGCCTCCCTCGGACCTGCATGTCTACGGCCTCGACTTCGGCAGCGGGGCCCTCCTGCCCTTGAACGACCTGCCGCACTGCGGCGGCGTTACCAGCCGCGCCGAGATCGAGCGCATCGATCGACTGATCTCCCGGCTCATCGAGGAGGTGGCCCGCCGCCAGGAGACCCTCGCCCGATCGGGCCTCGGCGACATCGCCGAGCAGCGCCGGGTCGTGGCCCCCGCCGACCGGCTCCCCTACATCGTCGTGTTCCTTGACCGGTGGGAGGGGTTCGTCAGCCAGTTTTCCGTCGACTCGGGCTCCGAGCTGCCGGCGGCCACCCTCCGCCTGATCCGGGAGGGGGTCGGCGTGGGGCTGACGATGGTGATCTCGGGCGATCGGAGCCTCCTGACCGACCGGATCGCCTCCCAGGTGGAGGACAAGCTGGTGTTGCGCCTCAACGACCGCAACGACTACCGCATGGCGAACATCAACCCCCGGTCGGTGCCCGAGGAGATGCCCCCCGGCCGGGCCTTCCGGGGGGACGCCGGGACGGACCTGCAGATCGCCCTCCTCGGCGACGACCCGTCCGGCCAGGCCCAGGCCGCCGCCCTCCGGAAGATCGGCGCCGAGGCGGCGGCCCGGTGGCCCCTGGCGGGCCGGCCCAACCGGCCCTTCCGGGTGGACGTGCTGCCCGCCGCCGTCCCGTTCTCGCAGGCATGGGCGCTCGCTGACCCGAGACCGAGCTCCCCGCTGTGGGCGCTGGTCGGGGTCGGCGGCGACGAGCTCACGGCCTTCGGGGTCGACCTCGGGTCCTCGACGCCGGGCTTCGTCATCGCGGGCCCCGCCAAGTCCGGCCGGAGCACGGCGCTGCTGAGCATGGCGAAAAGCCTCACGTCATCCGGGGCGACCCTCGTCGCCTTCTGCCCTCGCCCGTCGCCGCTCGCCAGCCTCGCAGGGAGCAAGGGCGTGCTGGAGGTGTTCCAGGGCCGCCCGACCGCCGGGGACGTCACGGCGGCGATCGACGGGCAGGACGGGCCGCTGGTGGTGGTGGTCGACGACGCGGAGGCTTTCGCCCGGAGCGAGGCGGACGACGCGCTGAAGGAGATCCTAAGATCTCGGTCCGGCGGGGCGGGCGCCCAGATCGCCCTCGTGGTCGCGGGCCAGGTCGAGGAGATGAAGAGCGAGATCCGGGGGGTCATCGTCGAGGCCCGCAAGAGCAAGGCGGGCCTGCTGCTGTCCCCGTCCTCCAGCTTCGACGGCGAACTGGTGGGGATCCGGCTCGCGCGCAACCTGACCGGGCGGATGCCCGCAGGCCGGGGGGTCCTGGCCGTGCAGGGCGAGACCACGGTCGTCCAGGTCCCGGTGGCGGACTGATGCACGGGACCCGGTCGCCCCGGCGGGTCCGCCATGCCTGAAAACCTCGCGCCGGGCTACGGCGCCGACGTGCCGCGGCCCCCCATCGGGTTTTCGATCGCCGTGCCCGACCACTGGACCGTGCTCGACCTCGATCCCGCGACGCGGGAGGAGTGGGTCGACGCATTCCTCGACGAGCGCCTCGCCGGCCGGCCCCGGGCGGCTCAGGAGCGTCCGGCCGCACGCCGGGGGCTGCTCGAGCTGCTGGCGCACCTGCAGTCGGGGCAGGTCTTCATGGCGGCGATCCTGGCCGGCGAGGTCGAGGGCCAGCTCCTGTCCGCGAGCGCCACGCTCGCCTGGCGCAACGTCGACGGCAACCAGCCGATCCCCCTCGAGGGTCTGCGCCGGGTCTACGCGCAGGCGGCGCCGTCGACGGGCGAGGACCCGAGCCGGCGCCGGGTCGAGGTCGTCCGCGTGAGCGCCGGGGGTGCGGTCAAGGTGGTGACCCGGGAGACGATGCAGGTGCCGATGGTCCCCGGGCCGCGGCCGGTGGACGTCACCCAGTACTTCGTGCCCGTCCTGGACACCCCCTGGCTGGCGGTCATCACGACGACGACCGGCCAGCCGCAGCTTGCCCCAGGCGTCGAGCAGGTCGCCGACGGCATGGCCAGCAGCCTGGCGTTCAACCGCCGCCCCGCGCCGCGCCCGGGCTAAACCTCGCTGATTCACGGGGCGTCGCCACTGTACGTGGTGGCTCCCAGCCTGAGCGACGACCCCGCTCGAATTCTTTGAGTAAAAAGCGCTGCTCTACGCCATTTTATACTCAAAGAAAGAGTCAGACCCATCAAAAAACTGGACGATTTGTCTCGTCGTTGCTCATCGTCGCCCTGTCCGGAGGTCTCGCCTCAGGAGCAGTCGTCCGACCAGCGCAGTGCCGAGGTGAGTGTCCCGTCATCGAGCCACCGTTCGACTGCCGCCGCCGCTTCCTCCTCCGGCACGAACCACTTCACGGGGATGGGCGTGAGCTCGTCCCACGAGACGTCGGCGCTGCCTTCGGCACCGTCCTGGCCCTGCGTGCAGTGCTGGGTGAACTCCTCGTCGGTGTGGACCAGCGCCCACTGCGAAGGCCTCACGGCGATGGAGAGGCTGCCCTGTTCCTCATTGCCGGTCCGCAGCTCCAGCCCCGGCAGGAGTATGCCTGCCTGCTGGTAGCGGTCGAGGAGACGCCGCGCCGCCGCCAGCACGTCATCGCCGCTTCGGACGCGCTGGATGATCTCGGCACGGGTCTCGGGGTCCCATGCGGTGAGGAACGCCTCCGGCTCGGCGGTGCCGGTCACGGTACCGGCGTCCACTTCGGGACTCCGTGCTGGAAGAGCCATGTGGTCACGCCGCCCTCCTCACCTGGGAAGTGTACCAACAGGCTTGAGCCCTCCGGCAGCAGCTTGTTGAGGACGAACCGGCATTTCGCGGCACCGACCCCGCAGGGGACCTTGTTGATGAAGAGCTCGGCCTCCTTGATGTTGAACTCGTGCATCAGGCCTGCGGTGTGACCCTCGACGTGGGTCCAGGCCCGGGTGAGGCCCGATCCCGTCCCCCCGGCGAGGTTCTCCTTGAGGAAGCGTCCGGGGCCGTTCTCACCGCTCTGGAGCGGGATGTCGGTCTTCCCCACCCGCATGACGCCGCGGGCCGGCCCCCCCTCGTACGTCGGGACATGGGGATGCAACTCGCTCCCCACGTCGCTGAGCACCGAATTCGAGCGTGATTCCATCATCGCCAGGTCGCCGCCTCCCCTGAGCTCCGAGGCGAAGCGACCCGCCACCGGCAACGCCATGAGGGCGGCGTCGATGGCGAAGGCCTTCCAGGAGCCGTGGCCGGTGGCGCAGAGCACGAAGTCGATGCCCAGGGCGAGCCCGGCGGAGATCAGGGCGATCGGGCCGCAGATCGGGGCGAGGAAGGGGATGAAGCTGAGCAGGCCCGCGATGGCCGAGATGCCCTTCAGGATGCTCGAGATGGTCTTGAGGAGGTCGACGTGGTCGTCGACCCACTGCTTGACGGCGTCCCAGGCGTGCGAGAACCAGCTGTCGTTCTGGATGCCGAGGTCGTGCGCGTCGTCGAGGCCGTGGAGGGCGGCATTCTCGGCGGCCTGGCGGCGCTGGCGCAGGTCCTCGATCTGGCGGCGGAGCGACTCCTGGCGGCCCTGGGCGTCGTTGATGGCCTGGTCGAATGAGGCGGTCGAGGCATGGGGATCGGCGGCGAGGGCCTGGGTCCTGGCCCGGGTGTGGTCGTCGACCTCGGCGGCGGCGTCCTGGGCGTGGGCGAGCAGGGTGGCGGCCTGGGCCTGGAGGTCGCGCAGGATCCTGGCGTAGCCGGCCATGGCTCCTGCGGCGGTGACGTAGGAGTCGTGGAGCTTCTGGAGCTTCGGGGGCAGGTCGGAGATCTTGTCCCTGAACGCGTCGGCGGACTCGCCCCGCCAGATGCTCGAGTCCACGGAGGACTGGAACCGCGTCAGCTTGCCGTGGGCCTCCCCGGCGTTGGCCGAGGTCTGGGAGAGCCCCGTGTTGAGTTCGTCGTAGGCGGTCGGATCCCCGGGGGTCGGGTCACCGCCGAGGGCGTCCCAGGTCAGCGTGGGCATGCGATGGCCCCCTCGCCGGAGGGGTTCGCCGGGAGGCTAGCCGCCGCTGCCACCGGTGGCACCGGCAAGTTTGGACTCCTGCTCGTTGTAGGCGTCTGCCGCACCGCGGATGCGCTGCAGCAGGCCCTCGACGCCCTGGACGATCTTCTTCCGGCCGTCCTCCCACCCGCCGATGAAGTCGTCGAGGGCCCCTTCCATGCGGGAGGAACCGAGACGGCCCTTGTGGGCGTCGATGCTGGCCTGGGCGCCGTCCAGCGACGACTTGATCTGGGTGAGCTGGCGGGACAGTTCGGTGAGGGCATCGACATCGACGAAGAGATCCACCCCGGACCCCTCAGCCCCGCATCTGCTGGGCAAGCTGGTCCTCGGTCTGCTGGTAGGTCTGTGCGGCCTTGGCGAGCATCTGCGAGATGCCGTCGAGGGCCTCCTTGACCTGCATCGCTCCGCCGTTCCACTTGATGTAGAGCTCGTGGAAGGAGTCCGAGGCCGCCCCGTTCCAGTCGGCGTCGACGAGGCCCTGGACGCGGGCCCGCATCGTGTCGAGCTGCTGGGAGACCTCCTGGGAGCCCGAGGCAAGCTGGCTCGAGACCGACTGCAACTGCTCGGATGTGACTTTGATGGCGGGCATGGGCCTTCCTCCTTGGCTTGGCGCGACGGTTGCATCTCGCAGTGTCGGCCAGGGGGGCAGGGTGGGGATAGGGGCAGAATTACCCCTTCTTGCCGTTAGGTGCCCGGGCCGGGGGGGTCGCGGGTCACGATCCCCTCCTGGACCGCCAGGCGGGTGAGCTCGGGCCGGCGCCGAAGCCCCGTCTTGTAGCGGATGCGGTCCAGGTGCGAGTGCACCGTGCTCACCGAGATGAAGAGCTGCTCCGCGATCTCACGGTCGCGGGCCCCCTCGGCGAGGAGCCCCAGGACCTCCCGCTCACGCTGTGACAGGGAAAACTGGTCGCCGGGGTGGACCCGGTCGTCCTCCAGGAGGTAGGAGGCGAGGCGAGGCGTCACGTACAGCTCCCCACGGGCCACCATCGCGATGGCATGGCGAAGCTCGTCGGGGCCCGCGTGCTTGGTCACGTAGCCGCTGGCCCCGGCCCCCAAGGCATCGAGCAGGTCCGCCCGGGACTCGCTGGCGGTGAGCACGAGCACCCGGCTCGCCGGCCACTGGGTCCGGATGGCAACGACGGCCTGCCACCCGGCGACGCCTGGCAGG